>JAATFK010000492.1 GCA_015655225.1 Solirubrobacterales bacterium
GCACGAGCTGACCTCTTGACGGGTGCGGCTGACGTGCCGTCGCAGGGCGTCCCGGGCCGCGCGTTCCACACACCGTCGACCATCTCGTTTCGTCCTCGTCGGCGCAGCCTCCTCCAGGTTGGCGCGGATGGGAATCCATCCAGCTTTCCAGGAGATGCGGCAGCCTTCAAGTTGCAACCGTCGCAAGCCCGTCATCACGGGCGAGATGCCTACTCCGGCTGGAGGCTGAAGATCGACAGCTCGGAGAGCGCGGCGCGGTCGAGCGTCGGCGGCAGGCCGACGATCCACACCAGCACGTAGCGGAACGCCTGGTCGCGCGGCAGTCCGATCGTCGTCGTCCCGGCGATGTCGTGACGGCTCGCGAGGTGGTCCCAGCCGGGATCGGTGATCTTGGTCGGCGGACCGGAGGCGGCGGCGTAGATCTCGACGCTGATGCCGGGCGTCGGCGTGTCGATCACGAGTCTGCGGAGCTTCTCTCTGTCGGCCAGGTCGACGTAGACGCCGAGCTGCGGGTCGCCGCCGGCCGGCGTGACCTGCGGCGTGCGCCAGACCGTCTTCGTCGAGCCGTCGACGAGCGTGCTCGGATCGCCGAGGTCGATGTCCTGCGACGCGTACGGGGCGTAGGCGACGACGGCGGCGTTCAGCGCGATGTTCGTGACCGCCATCTCGGGCTTCGCCGGGGTCGTCGGCGTCGTCTTCGTGGTGGTCGTGGTGGTTGTCGTCTTCGTCGTGGTAGTGGGCGGCGTCGCCGGCGTGACGGGGGTCGCCGGCGTGACAGGCGTCGCGGGCGTGACCGGCGTGACCGGCGTCGCCGGGGTCACGGGCGTCGCGGGAGTGACCACCTTCGGCACCGAGGCCTTCGGGATCTTCACCGCTCTCGGCAGCTTCGAGGTGACGTCCGGCAGCGGGGTCGACGGCGTGGTGGTCGGCGTCGTCGCGGTCGTCGGGACGGTCGCGGTCGTCGGCGTGGTCGCGGGCGGGGCCTGCGCGACCGTCGTCGGCGGGGGCGGCGTCTTCTGCTTGTCCTGCAGCAAGGTGTAGGCGCCGGCCGAGGTCGCGCCGACCAGGACCGTCAGCGTCGTCGCCAGCCCGATCGCCGGGCGCAGGCCGCTGCGGCGGGCGTGAGGCAGCTCCGCGCCGCACTCGAGGCACCAGCGCTGGCGCTGCTCAGCGGGGGCGGAGCAGTTCGGGCAGAGACGCTCGTGCGATGGCTCCATCCCTGCAAACGGTAGCCGATCGTGGCGTCGCGACCGACCGGCCGCTTCGGTAAGCTGCGGCCCATGCTCGCTCTCGCTGACTACGCGTTCAACTTCACGTTCGGTCTCGCGCTCACGTTCATCGGCATCGGCGTCGTCGCCAACGTGCTGATCGTCTACGCCGTCGTCCAGGTGATCGGCGAGCGCAAGCAGAACGAGGCGGACCGCCGCCGTCGCACCTTCTACAGCTGACCTAGAACGGCAGCGTGTCGGCGATCGACGCGAGCGTCGGCGCCGTCGCGTCGCGCTCGGAGACGATCGGCTCGACGTCCGTCGGCCAGACGATCCCGACCGCCGGATCGTCGTAGGCGATTCCCGACTCGGTCGCCCCGTCGTAGTAGCTCGAGCACTTGTAGACGACATCGGCCTCGTCGCTCGTGACGCAGAAGCCGTGCGCGAACCCGATCGGGACGAACAGCTGGCGCATCGTCTCGTCGTCGAGCACGTAGCCCTCCCAGGCGCCGAACGTCGGCGAGTCGCGCCGCAGGTCGACGACCACGTCGAAGATCGAGCCGCGCGCGCAGCGCACCAGCTTCGCCTGGCCGGGCACGGTCTGGAAGTGCATCCCGCGCAGCGTCCCTCTGATCGAGCGCGAGTGGTTGTCCTGCACGAACTCGACGTCGACGCCCGCCGCGGCCCAGCTGTCGGCCCGGTAGGTCTCGGCGAAGAAGCCGCGGTGGTCGCCGAAGACCGCCGGCTCGAGCAGGACGGGGCCGGCGATTCTCGTGGGGAGGACCCGCATCGGCCGCGCAGCTTACCCGGCTCCCGTGCAGGAGTGGTCCGAGGCGCGTCGAAACCATCGCTGCCCATGAAGCGAGCCACAGCCACGACCACATCAGCGCCGTCGCCACCTCACGGCCACCAGGCGCTCTCCGACTACATCACCGCACGCTTCGACGAGTTCTCGCGGTCGCAGAAGGACGTCGCGCAGTACATCGTCGACCATCTCGACGAGGCCGCCTTCCAGACGGCCGAGGAGCTCGCGCGTCGCGCGTCGACGTCGTCGAGCACGGTCGTGCGCTTCTCGCAGGCGCTCGGCTTCGAGGGCTTTCCGGAGCTGCAGCAGGCAGCTCGTGAGGAGTACCGCCGCCGACCGCCCGGACCCGCCGACGTCGCCGCCGCGCAGGCGGCCGCCCCGCTCTTCTCACTCGACCAGACGGAGTACGAGGCCGCCCTCGCGACCGACCACGTGAACGTCGAGGAGACCGCTCGCAAGCTCTCGCGCAGCGAGGTCGAGGCCGCCGTCGAGGCGATCGCGACCGCCGAGAAGGTGCTGATCGCCGGCACCGACCAGATGGCGTTCTTCGCGAGCTACCTGCGGCACCTGCTGATGCTGCTCGACATCCGCGCCGAGGTCGTCGCGAGCCCCTCCCAGGAGGCGCTCGGGAGACTGTCGCGGATCGACGAGACGACGCTCGTGATCGGCCTCTCCGCGGGCCGCCCGCATCCGCTGATCACGCGCACGATGAAGCTCGCACGCCACCGCAGAGCGAGAACGATCGCGATCACCGACGCGACCCTCTCGGAGGTCGCGCGGCTCTCCCGCATCCGCCTCTACTACTCGTCCAACAGTCCCGCGTACGTGCGCTCGCACGTCGCGCTGCTGTCGCTGATCCAGGCGCTCGCCTACGGCGTCTACTCGCGCGACTCCCAGCAGTACGACTCGCGCATCAAGGCGTTCCGGCTCAAGTAGAGCCGCCGGGGCGGCGCGTCACGCGTCCCGCTTCGCGACGTACAGCCCCTGCAGCGCGCGGCCGACGCGGCCGCGCGCGTCGTGCAGCACCGAGTCGCTGAGGCCGGCGCCGTCGGGGCCGAGCCGCGTCTCGGCGTCGAGCCCGACCCACTCGCCCTCCGGCAGCCGCTCGACGTAGATCGTCAGGTCGGGGTTGATGAAGAGGTGGGTCGCCCAGTCGACCGCGATGCTGAGGCCGTTGCCGAAGTCGCCGGCGGCCGCGAGCCGCTGCAGCGGTGAGGGCGCCTCGCCGGCGAGCAGCGGCACGCGCATCCGGAACCAGCCGAACGCCGGCCCGATCGCGGCGAAGTCGCCGCGCGCGAGCCGGATCTCCATCCCCTCGCGGGCGAACATCGGTGCGGGGTCGAAGACGTCGCGCCACGCTCCCTCGCTCTCCTCCGGCCCGTACGGCGGCGCGGCGGCCGGCGCGGGCGCCGGGACCGGCACGTCGGCCCGTCGGATCCGCAGGGCGCTCGCGCGGACGACCTCCACGTCGCCAGCGTGGAGCGAGCCGTGCAGCAGCTGGACGCGGCGCCCGGGGCGCGCGACGCGCGTCGTGACCGTCAGGGGCGTCAGCGGGACCGGGCGCAGGAACTCGTAGGAGAGCCGCACGACCGCCATCCCGTCGGGCGCACCGTCGTCCGCGATCCGCTCGAACGCGCGCGCCAGCAGCGCCGCCGGCGCGCCGCCGTGCTGCGCGCCCTTGTCCCACGGGCCGCGGGTCAGCTCGCTCGGCTGGAAGCGGTCCTCCGCCTCCTGCGTGAAGAGGGCGTCGCTCATCGGCGGCGATCCTATTCAGCACGCCATCACGAGGCGCCGAGACGGGGCGGCAGGCTATATTCGGGTGATGCGCGACGAAGCGACGTTCACCGTCAGAGCCGGCCTTGCGGAGATGCTCAAGGGCGGCGTCATCATGGATGTGGTCGATGCCGAGCAGGCGAAGATCGCGGAGGCCGCCGGCGCCGCCGCGGTGATGGCGCTCGAGCGCGTCCCGTCCGACATCCGCCGCGACGGCGGCGTCGCGCGCATGTCCGACCCGTCGATGATCCGCGGCATCCAGGAGGCCGTCACGATCCCCGTGATGGCGAAGGCGCGCATCGGCCACTTCGTCGAGGCGCAGGTGCTGGAGGCGCTCGAGGTCGACTACATCGACGAGTCCGAGGTGCTGACGCCGGCCGACGAGGCCAACCACATCGACAAGTGGGGCTTCAAGGTTCCCTTCGTCTGTGGCGCGACGAACCTCGGCGAGGCGCTGCGGCGGATCGGCGAGGGCGCCGCGATGATCCGCTCCAAGGGCGAGGCCGGCACCGGCGACATCGTCGAGGCAGTCCGCCACATGCGCAAGATCAACGGCGAGATCCGCCGGCTCACGACGCTGGACGACGCCGAGCTGGCGACCGCCGCGAAGGAGCTGCAGTCGCCGCTCGACCTCGTCCGCGCGGTCGCGCGCGACGGCAAGCTGCCGGTCGTCGTCTTCTCCGCCGGCGGCGTCGCGACGCCCGCCGACGCGGCGCTGATGATGCAGCTCGGCGCCGAGGGCGTGTTCGTCGGCTCCGGCATCTTCAAGTCCGAGGATCCGGAGCGCCGCGCGCAGGCCGTCGTCGAGGCGACCACCCACTTCCAGGATCCCGCCCGCATCGCCGCCGCCTCCGAGGGCCTCGGCCAGGCGATGGTCAGCCTCGAGTCCTCGAAGCTCGAGTCCGAGCAGCTGCTCGCCCAGCGCGGCTGGTAGCGCCTTCCATGGGCCGGACGGTCGGCGTCCTCGCCCTCCAGGGCGACTTCGAGGCGCACGGCCGGATGCTCCGCTCGCTCGGGGCGCAGGTGCGCGAGGTGCGCGTCCCGGCCGACCTCGACGGGCTCGACGGGCTGGTCATCCCCGGCGGCGAGTCGACCACGATGACGCTCGGGATCGAGCGCGAGGGGCTTGCCGAGCCGCTGCGGGAGCTGGGCGCGGCCGGCACGCCGGTGCTGGGGACCTGCGCCGGGCTGATCATGCTCGACCGCGACCACCTCGGGATGATGGACCTGCGCGCCGAGCGCAACGCGTTCGGCCGCCAGGTGCGCTCCTTCGAGGCCGACCTCGAGATCGACGGGATCGCGGGCGGACCGGTGCGCGCGGTCTTCATCCGCGCGCCCTGGGTCGCCGAGCACGGCGACGGCGTGGAGGTGCTGGCGGCCGTGGATGGCCACCCCGTCGTGGTGCGCGAGGGCAACCTGCTGGCGATCTCGTTCCACCCGGAGCTGACCGGCGAGTCGCGCATCCACGAGCGCTTCCTGGCGCTCGTGCGGGACGCCGCGGCGGCCTAGGCCGTCCGGCATCCCGATCACCGCAGGATTGCTGTCCCTCTAGGGCAGAAACGTTGACCTGATCGGAGCGGGGCGGCTCAGACGGGCTGACGCTCGCGCTCGCGCGCGTAGCGGCGGAACGCCTGCTCGAACGCGTCCCAGTCGCTCGGCGGGGGCTTCGGGCCACGGCCTCCTCCGCCACCGCCTCCTCCGCCTCCGCCATCCTCGTCGTCGGTCGGGGGCGTGTCGCCGCGGCCGAGCCAGCCGGCGGCGCAGACCAGCTCGCCGGCGACCGCGAGGGCGACCGCGCCGCCGACGACCGCGCCGGTCGTGAGCGCGACGCCGGCGATCACGTAGCCGGCCATCCCGCCAGCCAGCACGCTGCCGCGCAGGCGCATCGCGGCGCGCCGACGCGGGGGCGGCCCCAGCAGGGCCGCGAGCACCGAGCCCACCAGCAGGGCCGCGATCGTCAGCTTGAACGCCGATGCCATGGGTAACTTTTACCCGTTTCGTTCAGCGGGCGCACTGTCAGAGGAAGTCGAGGTCGATCGGATCGGCCGGCTCGCCGGTGGCGACCGCGACCCGGCAGCGCTCCAGCAGGCCGCGCTCCAGCTCGAGGTCGCAGCTGCGCCGCTGGAAGCGCGGCAGCTCCTGCTCGGCACGGTCGATCAGGCGCTCGGCGCGCTCCGGAGCGGCGCTCAGCGCCGCCAGCATCAGCGTCCGCGCGCGCAGCCACGGCAGCTCCGCGAGCGACAGCCGGCAGAGGATCTGGTCGAGCAGCGCGCTCGTCTCCGCCCGCGGCTCGCCGCTCACGCGGCTCAGCTCGGCGAGGCACAGCTGGGCGTGGATCCAGGAGACGACGTGGCCCTCGTGCAGCGCGACCGCGCGGGCGCGCTCGAGGTGGACGCGGGCGCGCCGGTGCTCGCCGCGCCGGCGCAGCGTCTCGCCGATCCCGAGGTCGGAGGAGACGGCCATCGGCGCACCCTCCGACCCGGCGCGGAAGGTCAGTCGCTCGAATCGCACGCGCGCGCCGCCGAGGTCGCCGAGCGCGAGCAGCGCGCGGGCGCTCGCGCGCTCCGCCAGCACCGCGATGTTGGGATGCTCCTCGGCGCCGCCGCGGACTCGGCGGCCGACCGCCGCGGCGACCTCCAGCGCGCCCTCGAAGTCGCCCGCGAGACGGATCGTGTCGGAGAGGATCAGCCGCCCCCACTGCGGCAGCGCCGTGTCCGGGCGCTGGTCGGCCGAGCGCGCCGCCTCGTCCAGCTCCTCCAGCGCGCCGACGTAGTCGGCCGAGCGCCGCAGCTGCTCGGCCCGCAGGCGGTGCAGCCCGGCGGCCGAGAACCAGGCGCCGTGGCTGGCGTGCAGGAGGGCCGGTGCGACCGGTGGCGGCGCCAGCGGCTCGCCGCTGCGCTCCAGCTCCTCCAGCTCGATCAGCAGCCGCTCGCAGAGGACGCCGGCGGCGCTCAGCGCGCCCATCCCGGTCAGCGTCAGCGAGCGCTCGGCGCCCGCCTGGATCGCGAGGTGGCGCAGGCCGGCCCGCTCGGCCGCCGCCTCCAGTCGCGCCCACAGCGCGCAGGCGTCGAGCGCGCGCCCGTGACTGCGGTGGTCGAGTGCCTGCGCGAAGCCGTGCGGTATGTCGCTGGCGTCGAGCGGTCTCGCCGCGATCGCGCTCTGCTCCGACAACATCACCACGGCCGCATCCCTCCGATCGGCGCTTCTCTCCGCGCGTATCGTGACGGCGTGCCGCGGCGATGTAAAGCGGCCGCCGCGCCGGGCCGCGTCAGGCGGCGTCGCGGGGCGCCGCGGGAGCGTCGGCGGCGGCGGCCGCCGCCTCCGCGCCGATGAACGGCGCGAGCGCGCAGAACAGCAGCTGGGGGAGGAGCGCCGGCAGCTCCGCGACGCTGCCGTTCAGCACGCGGGCGTAGACGATCTCGTAGAGCGCGCCGACGACCGCCTCGGCCATCAGCTCGGGCACGGCGAGGCCGGCCGGCGCGGCGTCGTAGCCGGGCGAGAGGAAGACCATGAACGCGCGCATCGCCTCGTCGCGGCGGACGAGCGCCCGCGGCCCGGCGGCGAGCACCTCGACGAAGCCGACGCGCGCCTCGTGCGGGTGGGCCGCGAGCACGTCGAGGCCGCGGGAGAGCGCGGCGCGGACCTGCTCGGGCCACGGAGCGTGCTCGTCGATCGCCTCGCGGACGCCGGCGAGCCCGCGGTCGAGGACGTCGTCGAAGGCGGCCAGGAAGCAGGCCTCGCGGTCGGCGAAGAACTCGTAGAAGGTCTTGCGCGAGACGCCGGCGCGGGCGATCACGGCGGAGACCGTCATGCCGGCGTAGCCCTCGGCTCCGGCGACCTCGATCGCGGCGGCCAGCAGGCGCGTCCGCTGGGAGCGGCGAACGTACTCCCGCGGCAATCCGTGGCGCCCGCTGGGCAGGGGCGCGGCGAAGCTGTCGTCGTCCGGCTGGTTCTTCGTCTGGCTTGCGCGCACCCGGGGACGGAAGCTAACAGAAGAACCGGCTAGTCACGGTGACGCGACGGTAAGTAAATGAACCATCGCGTCACTCCTGTCTCCGGGGGATCCCCAGCAACATGAAGGTGTAATGAAGCAGGTCGTCGCACAGCTCGGGCAGCTGCTCGGCCTGTCCGCGCGCGACGCGCGCGTAGACCAGCTCGTAGATCCCGCCCGCGATCGCCTCGGCGACCAGGTCCGACGGCGGCGCGGTCGCCGGCAGGTTCGCGCGGGTCGCCTCGACGAACGAGCGGAAGCGCGTCAGCGTCGCGTCGCGGCGGGCGAGCCCGCGCGGGCCGATCGCGAGCACCTCGACGATCCCGAGCCGCGCCAGCTCCGGCTCGGCCGCGAGGAAGGTGAGGAACGCGCGCACCGCCCGCTCGAGTCGCAGCTCCCACGGCTGCTCGCCCGCGTAGGCGCCGGTGACGTAGGCGTCGCAGCGCGCGACGACCTCGTCGTAGGCGGCGAGGAAGCAGTCCTCCTTGTCGGCGAACGTCTCGTAGAACGTCCGTCGCGAGATGCGCGCGGTCGTGAGCACGTCGGCGACCGAGGTGCCGGCGTAGCCATGGCGCGCGACCGTGCGCGCCATCGCCGCGATCAGTCGCTCGCGCTGGGTTGTGGGGACGAA
>JAATFK010000507.1 GCA_015655225.1 Solirubrobacterales bacterium
CCGCCGCTACCTGGTCGTCGAGCAGGAGCTGGAGCACGCCGTCCAGTACGGCGACGCGACCGAGCTGTGGGTGCTGGAGCGCGCCGGGATCCAGCGCGCCGACCTCGTGATCGCCGTCACCGGCGACGACGAGGACAACATGCTGATCTGCCAGGTGGCGAGAGAGAAGTACCTCTGCCAGAGGATCGTCGCGCGCGTCAACAACCCGCGCAACCTCCAGCACTTCAAGCTGCTGGGGATCCGCCCGGCGGTCTCCGCGACCGACCTGATCCTGCGCCTGATCGAGCACGAGGTGCCGCAGTACGGGCTCGTGCAGCTGCTGGCGCTGGAGGGCGAGCGGCTGGAGATCATCGAGCTGGAGGTCGTCGAGGGCGCGCCCGCCGCCTCCAGACGCGTGGACGAGATCGAGCTGCCCGAGGGGGCGCTGGTGATCTCCGTCCTGCGTGGGGGCGCCGGCTTCGTGCCGAAGTCCGACACCGTGATCGAGGCCGGCGACGAGGTGCTGCTGATCCTCGACCCGGGCCTCGAGTCGGCCGTCACGCCGCAGTTCACGCGCACCGGCGCCGCCGGCCAGGTCTCGTAGATGGCTGACCGGTCTGTCGCGCACCTGCTGATCGGCGGCGGCCTGGCGAGCGCGAGCTGCGCGCGCTGGCTGCGGGAGAACGGCGCCGAGGGCGACATCCTGCTGGTCGGGCGCGAGCCGGACGTGCCGTACGAGCGCCCGCCGCTCTCGAAGGAGTACCTGCGGGACCCGGCGACGCGCGAGGACGCGTACTACCGGCCGGAGGCGTGGTACGCGGAGCAGCGGATCGACCTGCTGACGCGCACGAGCGTGATGAGACTCGACCCCGAGGCGCGCACGGCGACGCTCTCGACGAAGGAGGTCGTCGCGTTCGAGAGCGCGCTGCTGGCGCCGGGCGCGAACGTCAGACGGCTGAACGTCGACGGCGGCCACCTGGAGGGGATCGACTACCTGCGGGCGTTCGGCAACGCCGACGCGATCCGGGACGACGCCGCCGGCAAGCGCGTCGTGATCATCGGCGGCTCGTACATCGGCTGCGAGGTGGCGGCGTCGCTGCGCGAGCTCGGCAGTGACGTGACGATCGTGATGCAGGAGGACGTGACGCTCTCGCGCGGCTTCGGCGAGGCCGCCGGCCGCTTCTTCCAGTCGAAGCTGGAGGAGCACGGGATCGTCGTCGTGGGCGGCGACGGGCTGGAGCGCTTCGAGGGCTCCGGCGACCGCGTCGAGCGCGTCGTGACGACGAGCGGGCGGGTGCTGGAGGCCGACGCGGTCGTGATCGGCGCGGGCGTGAATCCGGACGTGATGCTGGCGCGCTCGGCCGGGCTGGCGCTCGACGAGCAGCTCGGCGGGATCGCGTGCGACGAGCGGCTGCGGACCTCCGCGCGGGGGATCTGGGCGGCCGGCGACGCCGCCGCGTACGACAGCCCGATCCACGGCCGGCGGATCCGCGTCGAGCACTGGGACGTGGCGCTGCAGCAGGGCAGAACGGTCGCGCGCTCGATGCTGGGGGAGGACGTGGTGCACGACGTGGTGCCGTACTTCTTCTCCGATCTGGCCGACTGGGCGTCGCTGGAGTACGTCGGCCCGGCGAGGGACTGGGACCGCGAGATCGTGCGGGGCTCGTTCGAGTCGGGAGAGTTCAGCGTCTGGTACCTGAACGGCGACCGGCTCGGGGGGACGCTGTCGGTCGGGCGCTCCGACGACCTCGACCACGCCCGCCGGCTGATCTCCGAGGGCACGACGCTCGACGACGCCGCGCTGGCCGCGCTCGCTGATCCCGCGAGCGGCCTCGGCGCCGTGGCGTAAGCGCCTCGGGTCGGATGGCCTCGGTGCCGGTCGAGGAGGCGCGGGACCGGATCGCCGAGCTGGTGGTGACGCTGCGAGCGTTCACGCGGGCGTCGGGAGCGGTCGCGACGGTGCTGATGCTCGACCAGGGGGAGGGGACGCCGCCGCTCGTGGTCGAATGCCCCGCGTCCGGCCCGGTCGTGCTGAGCGAGGGGGAGGACGTGGTGCGGCTCGACGCCGACCTGCTGGCGGCGGAGCCGCTCGAGCTGCCGTTCGTGAGAGCGCTGCCGCCGTTCGAGGTGGACGTCGATGCCATACGGGCGGAGATCACGGGCCCCCTGGGAGGCATCGAGCACCACGGGCGAGCGGTGCGCGAGCTGGTGGGGCTGTTCCCGGGACGCAGCGTGCTGACGGCGACGTGGGAGACGACCGACGCCGAGACGCCGCTGCACCTCGCGGCGCGGACCGGAGACTCGCTCGTGCTCGTGCTCGGCGAGGAGCAGTTCGAGCTGGCGGCGGACTGGCCACCGGCCTGACGGGCACGAGACCTCACGCCGCGGAAGCCTCTATCCTTGTCCCCCGGACCGACCCGGTGCGGGATCGTCTAATGGCAAGACTCCTGCCTCTGGAGCAGGCTATCGGGGTTCGAATCCCTGTCCCGCAGCTTGCAGAAAGCCCCGCTATACGCGGGGTTTTCTCGTTCTTGGTTCGATCGCCCCGGCTCCGTGTCGAGGGGCTAAGCTCTGGCGGCGTCCGCCAACGTCCAGCCCCGTCCCGAGGAGCCCCCGAATGTCCGCCTCTCCCAACGACTTCAACGCCCAGGTGATCGCGGCGTTTCGCGCCAACGGTGGGGACGTCGGCGACATGCTCGGCGGGATGCCGGTCGTGCTCCTCCATCACACCGGAGCGAGATCGGGCGCGAGTCGGATCAATCCCCTCGCCTATCTGGCCGACGACGGTCGCTACGTGATCTTCGCCTCCAGAGCCGGTGCCAAGGAGCATCCGGCCTGGTACCACAACCTCGTCGCCCATCCCGAGGTCGAGATCGAGGTCGGCACCGAGCGCCTCCCCGTCGTCGCCAGCGAGGCGACCGGCGAGGAGCGCGAGCGGCTCTACAGCGCCCAGGCGGCGAGATCGCCGCAGTTCGCCGGCTACGAGCGCGATGCCGCTCCCCGCGTCATCCCGGTGATCGTCCTCACGCCCGCCAGCGCCAGCTGAGGCGCGCAGCGTTGCGCGGTCCCGCGCGCCGGCGCTAGGCTCGCGCACATGTGCCGCAACATCCGCACCCTCCACAACTACGAGCCGGCCGCGACCGAGGACGAGATCCGCGCCGCCGCGCTCCAATACGTCCGCAAGGTCAGCGGGTCGACGAGACCGTCGCAGGCGAACGCCGCCGCCTTCGAGCGCGCGGTCGACCAGATCGCCGACGTGACCGCCGCCCTGCTCGACGAGCTGGTCAGCCCCGCTCCGCCGAAGAATCGCGCCGAGGAGGCTCGCAAGCACCGCGAGCGCACCCTCAAGCGCTTCGCGGCCTAGCCCGCCAGCGCGCCCGGATCCGACGGCACGTCGACCGCGTGCTCTCGCAGCGCCGCGAGCGGCACGATCTCCAGCGCCCGTTCGTGCGTCGAGGCCAGCACCACGAACGCGGCCGCCCCGTCGGCGTGCGCGCGTAGCCAGTTGCGCGCCGTCACGCACCAGCGGTCCCCCGGCACGAGCCCCGGGAAGCTGTACTGCGGCATCGGCGTGCTGAGGTCGTTGCCGATCTCCCGCTGGTGCTCCAGGAACTCGGCCGTCACGACCGCGCAGATCGTGTGGCTGCCGGAGTCCTCGGGTCCGGTGCTGCAGCAGCCGTCGCGGTAGAACCCCGTCACCGGATCGCTCCCGCACGGCTCAAGCGGCCCGCCGATGACGTTGCGCTCGCTCACGCCGCTCAGTATCGCGGGTCAGCCGGCCGTCATCCGGCCGGTGCGGCGACCAGTCCGGCGGCGTCGAGCTGCGAGCACAGCTCGGCGGGGGAGTCGTACGTCGCCGACGCCCCGGCCGCCCGCAGCTCCTCCGCGCAGAAGCCGCCCGCCAGCAGCGCGATCACGGGGATCCCGGCGCGCTCGGCGGCCTCGCAGTCCCACAGGGAGTCGCCGATCAGCAGCGCCGGTCCACCGCCCGCCAGCTTCAGCGCGACGCCGAGCACGTCGGGCTCGGGCTTCGTCGACTCGACGTCGTCGGAGGTCGTCCAGCCGTCGAGCAGCTCGCGCGCGTCGAGCAGGTCGAGGTAGTGGTCGATCTCCTCCTGCTTGCCGGAGCTGGCGAGCACGACCGTCAGGCCGCGCTCCTTCAGCGCGACGATCAGGTCGCGCGCGCCCGGCAGCGGCCGCACCTCGTCGATCAGCTCCTCGTAGCCGACGTCGTGGGCGTCGCGCAGCGCGTCGCCGAACCGCTCCTCCACCGCGTCGCCGGCCACGGACGGAACGAACTGGTCGCCGCCCTTGCCGACCTCGTGGTGCAGGCGCTGGGCGGGCACGTCGATCTCCGCGACCGAGCGGAACGCCCGCTGCCAGGCGATCACGTGCAGCCAGTTGGTGTCGACGAGCGTCCCGTCGACGTCGAGCAGGACGGCCGCGGGGCGGTCCCCGCTCATCCGCCGACCGGCTGCTCGGCCTCGGCCTCCGCCGCGGCGCGCTCCTGCAGCTGGGCGACCGCGTCGAGGACGCCGCGACGGTCCTTGTGGACGCGCTCGTAGGTGGCGACGTGCCGCAGCTCGGCCGGCGTCAGCCCGCCGAGCCGTCCCACGATTCTCGCGACCGTCAGCTCGTCGTAGCCGCTGAACGGCTGACGGTGCTCCTCGCGCTCCTGCGTCTTCGGCAGCGTCCCGGTCGCCGACCGGGCGGCGTGGACGGCGTCCTGTCCGAGCTCCTCGGCGGTCCGCTCCAGCTCCCGGCCGGTGCGCCGCGCCGCCTGCGCGGCGCCGGTCGTGCTCGGGTCGTAGGTCGGCTCGCCCTTCACCTCGGCGCCGACGAGGGCGGCCGTCAGCTGCGGCAGCAGCGCGCGCAGCCGCTCGAGCATCCGCTCCTCGTCGGCGCGGTGCTCGACCGCCAGTCTCGCGGTGCGATCATCGCGCGCCTGGCGCGCGAGCTGCTCGAGCGCGTCATAGGTCGCGATCTCCAGCGCCTCGGTCGCGACCTCGTCCTTCGCGTTCTTCAGCAGCTTCTCCTCGGGGCTGCCGCCGCGCAGCACGTCGAGCGGCGCCTTGCCGAGCGCCAGCAGCTGCCCGACCACCCGCTGCGCGATCCCGTGGCCGAACTCGACCAGGCCCGGCGCGCGGCCGAGGTCGGCGAGGCGGCGGCGGATCCGGTCGGAGTGGCCGCGCGTCTCGCGCAGGTGCGTCTCAAGCGCGGAGCGGTACTCGCCACTCGGCGTCATCGCGATGTGCGCCTGGAGCGTTCTGACGAGCGCCAGCTCCAGCGCGTGCGCCTCGGTCAGGTACTGGGCGATCTTGTCCTCGTTCGTGGCCATGACAGGCCCCCTGGTCTCGCAGATGTGCTCGGAACGGTGTCCCTGATCACTGCCCTGGGGATCGGCGCACCAAACGAAGGCGCGACGCCGTTTCCCGCCCCGCCCGCCGGGTAGGCCGAAACGAAGCGAACCCCGACCCACCCGCCCACCGTCGACCAGGAGGACGCCGTCGTGACCGTCCCATCCGCAGCACCCGTGCTCGAAGTGCCCGAGCCGGCGGCGCCGGAGCAGCCGATGCCGCAGGAGCCCGGCCCCTCGATCCCCGATCCGGTCCCGCCGGAGCAGCCGGCCGAGAGCCCACCGGGTCCCGAGATCCCCGCCGATCCCGAGCCGGCCGTCGAGCCACTGCCCGACGCCCCGCCCGAGGTCCCGACCCCCGGAGCGACGCGATGAGCGAGACGCCGAAGCAGTCCGACCAGATGCCGGAGGAGGCGCCCGCCGAGCAGGTCCCCGACGACGTCCCCGGCGCCGACGAGGGCGCCGCGCGCGAGTCCGGCAGACGCGACGCGAGACGCGAGTCGGCAGACGCGGAGCCCAGCGGCTACCGTGACTCCGACGCCCCCGACCCGTAGGAGAACACGATGGAATCCGATTCGCGCTCAGAGCAGGAAGAGATCGACGCGGCGGCGGCCGAGGCCGCGCAGATCGGCGGGATCGCCGGCGACGAGGACCTCGATCCGGCCGACCGTCCGCTGATCGAGGCCGGCGAGGGCGAGGCCGAGGGCTTCGAGCTGGCCGAGGACGACCTGATCGAGCACGCCTCCCACGGCGACTCGCACGGCACCAGCCGTGCCTACAGCGACCGTGACACGCGCGACGACGAGGGCACCGCGATCTACGGCGAGACCGACAACGAGATGGTCTCGGAGATCGACGAGGACGCCGACGACACGAACGTCGCCGACGACGCCAGCCGCTAGCGGCAGCGAACCCGCTTGTCGCTCGTCAACCTCTACAGCGACACGCAGACGCGGCCGACCGCCGCGATGCGCGCCGCGATCGCCTCCGCCGAGGTCGGCGACGAGCAGCGCGGCGAGGACCCGACGGTCCTCGCCCTGCAGGAGCGCGTCGCGGCGCTGCTCGGTCACGAGGCGGCGCTCTTCCTCCCGACCGGGACGATGTGCAACGCGATCGCGATCCGGCTGCACATCCGTCCCGGCGGCGACGAGCTGCTGCTCGGCCGCAGCGCCCATCCGCTCCACTTCGAGGCGGGCGGCCAGGCGGCGACCTCGGGCGCGCTGCTGACGCCGCTCGACGGCGAGCGCGGCATGTTCACCGCGGAGACGCTGGAGAACGCGATCGCCGCGCATCCGGTGGGCGACAACCACGCGCCGCGTCCGCGGCTGATGAGCGTCGAGCAGACGACGAACATGGGCGGCGGGCGCGTCTGGCCGCTCGCGCAGGTGGGGGAGGTGCTGGCCGTCGCGGTGCGCCACGGGCTGCGCACCCACCTCGACGGCGCGCGGCTGCTGAACGCGGTCGTCGCCTCCGGCGTCGCGGCGGACGAGTGGGCGGCGCCGTTCGACACCGCCTGGATCGACTTCACGAAGGGCCTCGGGGCGCCCGTCGGCGCCTGCCTCGCCGGCTCCAGCGACCTGATCGCCGAGGCGTGGCGCTACAAGCAGATGTGGGGAGGAGCGATGCGGCAGGCGGGGATCATCGCCGCCGGCGGCCTCCACGCGCTCGACCACCACGTCGAGCGCCTCGCGGAGGACCACGCGAACGCCCGTCGCCTGGCGGAGGGCCTGGCGACGCTGCCGGGGATCGTGCTCGACCCCGACGAGGTCGAGACGAACATCGTGATCTTCTCCGTCCCCGACGCTCCCGGGCTGTGCGCACGGCTGGAGGGGGCCGGCGTCCGGATGGGCGCGATCGGCCCCGACCGCGTCCGCGCCGTCACCCATCTCGACGTCGACGCGGCGGCGATCGAGCGGGCGCTGAGAGCCGCCGCGGCAGTCGTGCGAGCATGATCCCCATGGGCAAGAGCGACCGGAGGACCCGATGACGACGAAAGCAGCGTTCAACGCCGAGGAGTGGGCCAGAATCACGGCGGCCCCCGCACTGACGGGGATGCTCGTGATCGCCGCCGAGCGCGGCGGGACGATCCGCGAGAGCGTGTCGATGGCGCGCGTCTACGCGGAGGCGCGCGAGCGTCACACGACCGAGCTGCTGGCCGAGGTGATCGCGACGCCGCCGGCGATCGAGGCCGGCAGAGCGCCGAGAACGTTCGAGGACCTCGACCGCGAGGTCAGACCGCGCCTGCAGAACGCGGTCGCGCTGCTGAGCCAGCACGCGACGCCGGAGGAGGTCGCCGACTACAAGCGCTTCGTATACACGATCGCCGAGACGGTCGCGAGAGCGCACAAGGAGGGCGGGATCCTCGGCATCGGCGGCAAGGAGATCAGCGCCAGAGAGCAGGCCGTGCTGGACGAGATCGCCGCCCTCTTCGACGCGACCCAGCCGTAGCGATGTCGACCGGCTCCGACTCCGACACCCCGACGCCGCTCGACGACGCGACCGAGGAGCGCCTCGGGGCGCTGATCGAGATCGCGCAGCCGGGCGGCTGCGTCGACCTCTCCGAGGTGTCGGAGCTGGTCGACGAGCTGGACCTGGACGACGACCAGGCGCAGGAGCTGCAGCACCGCCTCGCCGCGCAGGAGATCGACGTGACCGACAACTGCGGCCGCCACGCGCGGGCGACGCGGGTCGCGAACGCGGACGTCGCGACGATGACGACCGACGCGCTGCAGCTGTTCCTGCGCGAGGCCGGCCGCTACCCGCTGCTGAGCCGCGACGAGGAGGTCGCGCTCGCGAGACGGATCGAGCAGGGCGACCTGGCGGCGAAGGAGCGGCTGATCAACTCGAACCTGCGGCTCGTCGTCTCGCTCGCCCGCAGATATCAGGGCGGGGAGCTGCCGCTGCTCGACCTGATCCAGGAGGGGATCTTCGGGCTGATCCGCGCGAGTGAGAGATTCGACTGGCGCAGAGGCTTCAAGTTCTCCACCTACGCGACCTTCTGGGTGCGGCAGGCGATCGAGCGCGGGCTCGCGAACACGTCGCGGACGATCCGCATCCCGGTCCACATCGGCCAGCGTCAGCGCAGAGTCGCGCGCGCCGAGCGGGAGCTCTCGACGAGACTCGGCCGCGCGCCGACCGACGAGGAGCTGCGCGAGGCGACCGGCGTCTCGCAGGCCGAGATCGAGGAGATGCGCGACATGGCGCGGGCGATCACGAGCCTCGACCGGCCGGTGGGGGAGGACGGCGAGACCGACCTCGGCGCGCTGCTGCCCTCCGACGAGAGACTGCCGGAGGAGGAGGTCGACGTCGCCTTGACGCGCGAGGGGATCCGCCGGGCGCTGGAGGACCTGCCGCCGCGCGAGCGCGACGTCGTGCGGCTGCGCTTCGGCCTCGACAGCGACGCGCCCGCGACGCTCCGCGAGACGGGCGAGCAGATCGGCCTCTCGCCCGAGGGCGTCCGCAGACTCGAGGCGAACGCCCTGCGACGGCTGGCCGAGAACCGCGAGATCGTGGCGTTGGCGGATGCCGCCTGACGGCAGCCCCGCCCGCCGTCCGGTGGTCCTCGCCCCGGGGGAGGGTCGCGCCTATCCGATGGGCGCGATCTCGGCGATCTTCAAGGCCGACGGCGCGGAGACCGGCGGGCGCTACTCGATCTCGGAGTGGTGGCTCGATCCCCACAGGAGAGGGCCGGGCCCGCACTCACACCCCGATGACGACGTCTTCTACGTCCTCGCCGGCACGATGAGCGTGCTGCTCGGTAGCGAGAGGTTTGACGCGAGCGCGGGATCCTTCGTGCTCGTGCCGGGCGGCGTGACCCATGCCTTCGAGAACCGCGGCTCCGAGCGTGCGGGGATGCTCGACGTCTCGGTCCCGGGCGAGTTCGAGGACCAGATGCCCGGCATCTCGCGGTGGTTCATCGAGCATCCGCCCGAGGACACGCGCGGCTAGGGGAGCTTCGCGTCGGCGAAGCTCCGAATCAACGCCGTCGGGCGTCGACCGGCTCGTCGGTCATCTCGAGCCGCTCGTCAAGCCGCGTCATGCGGAAGATGCGCTGGACCGCCTCCGGGCCGCGGACGACGACGAGGCGGCGGCCGTGCTCGCGGGCGCGAGCGTCGGCGGAGACGACGATCCGCAGGCCGGTCGAGTCCATGAACGCGAGCTTGCGGAGGTCGAGGACGATCGCAGCGGGCGCGTCCTGCTCGATCCGGGCCAGCTCGTGCTCGACCTGTCCGGCGCTGGCGATGTCGAGCTCACCTTCGAGCGCGAGTCGCACGGTCGGTCCCTCGGTCTCGGTCGTGAATTCGAGCAATGCCATGGGAACCTGTGTGACGATACCGGGTCAGTGCCCGGCGAGCCGGTCGGCCAGTTGCAGCCACGCCTCACCGCGTGTCGGGAACGCCGGCACCGCGTAGGCGAGCCGGTCGAGCGGGACCTCTCCGACGACCGCGATGCTCGCCGCGTGCAGCAGCTCGGCCACGTCGGGCCCGACGAACGTGGCGCCGACCAGCACGCCCCGCGCCTCGTCCACGACGAACCGCGAGAACGCGTCCTCGCCCTTGCCGTGGAAGCTGGCGGCGGCGGTCGCGTCGATCCGCGCGTCGACCGCCGAGGCGTCGATCCCGTCCTCGCGCGCGTCGGCGAGCGTCCGGCCGACCGCCGCGACCTGCGGGTCGGTGAAGATCACGCGCGGCGGCGGCCCGTCGTCGCGCAGCGCCACGTCGTCGCCGTGGATCACGGCGGCCGCGATCCGGCCCTGAAGCTTGCCGACGTGCGTCAGCAGCGCGCGGCCGTTGACGTCGCCGATCGCGTAGAGCCAGTCGTGGCCCGGGACCCGCAGCTGCTCGTCCACGGCGATCGTCTCGCCCTCCGTGAGCCCGACCGTGGCGAGCCCGAGCCCGTCCGTGCGTGGCCGCCGGCCGGTCGCGACGAGCAGCTCGTCGCCGGTGATCTCCTCCGAGCCGAGCGTCAGCGTCACGTCGTGGCGCCCGCGCCGCGCCCCGGTCACCTCGGCGCCGAGCCGCACGTCGACGCCCCATCTGCGCAGGCCGGCGGCGACCGCGTCGGCGGCGATCTCCTCTTCCTGCGCGATCAGCCGGTCGCCCAGCTCGACGAGCGTCACGCGGGAGCCGAGCGAGCTCCACGCCTGTGCCAGCTCGACGCCCACCACACCGCCACCGAGCACGAGCAGCCGCGACGGCACGTGCCGCGCGGTCGTCGCCTCGCGGTTCGTCCACGGCCGCGCGTCCGCGAGGCCGGGTACGGGCGGGAGCGCGGGACCGCTGCCGACCGCCAGCACGATCGCTCTGCGCGCCAACAGCACGTCGTCGCCGACCACCAGCCGCCGCTCGCCGTCGAGCCGCGCGGCGCCGCGCACGAGCGTGATCCCCTTCTTCTCCAGCCAGGGGAGCTGCGTGCTGTCGTCGAGGTCGTGGATCACCTGGTCGCGACGGCGGAGCGCCGCGATCGGCTCGACGGCCGCGTCGGAGAGGCCGTCGACCCGGTGCGTCTCGGCTGCCAGCTCGCCGGGACGCAGCAGCGCCTTCGACGGCATGCAGGCGTAGAACGAGCACTCGCCGCCGATCAGCTCCCGCTCGACGATCGCCGTCTCGAGCCCGAAGCCGGCGAGCTGCCCGGCGCAGATCTCGCCGGCCGGTCCCGCGCCGACGACGATCACGTCGAAGGTCCCGGTGCTCACGCTGGGGGAGAGGCGGGGAGGCGGCGCGTCACGGCACGCACCATACCCCGCGACCCCCAGCGCGCAACCGACCCCGCTCAGGCCCGGCGCTTCGGCGGCTGCAGCGGGTCGGTGACGCGCCGCTCCCACAGTTCGATCAGCTCGGAGAGCGGAACGTCGAGACCTTCGGTAACCTTCAGGAGGACGCGAAACGTCGGATTGATCTCGCCACGCTCGATCGCCCCGACGTAATTCCGGTGGAGCCCACTGCGAAAGCCCAGCTCCTCCTGTGACAGTCCGCGCCGCGCTCGCAGCTCGCGAACCGCCCTCCCGAGACGTATGTGTTCTGATGATTGAACGACTGCACCCATGGCCATGAAATCTTTCAGGCCCGGGCCAGGCGGTCTACAGCGCAGTCACGGGCAAAAAGCACACTTGCCGTGGTAATCGCGATGAATTGTCCGCACCGAGCGCTGAATCAGCGCCGGCCACGGTCGTGAAGCGGCTCAGGCGGCTTCGCGGACGGCCGCGAGCTCGCGCTCGCCGGCCAGCTGCGCGAGCGCGTCGCGCTCGATCTTGCGCACCTGCGTGGTCGCCAGCTCCAGCACGCGACCGATCTGCGCGTGAGCGAGCGGCTCGGCCGCGCCGCCCAGTCCGAAGCGCAGCTTGATCACGTCGCGCTCGGGGGACGGCAGCGCGTCGACCGTGCGGCGCACCGTCTCGTCCCGCAGGCGCTGCTCGACCTGCTCGTGGAGCGCCGGCTCGTGGCTCGGCATCAGCTCGCCCAGCACGGTCTCGCCCTCGCTCGTGATCGGGGCGTCGAGGCTCGACAGGGAGCGCGCCACCTCGCGCAGCTCGATCACCTGCAGCAGCGGCACGCCGGCCGCCTCGGCGATCTCCTCGGCGGTCGCGTCGCGCCCCAGCGCGGCGGCGAGCCGCCGCTCGGCGGCGACGACTCTGCGCTCGCGCTGCGCGACGTTGACCGGCAGGCGGATCGTGCGGCCGTGCGTCGCGACGCCGCGCTGGATCGCCTGGCGGATCCAGAGCGTCGCGTAGGTCGAGAAGCGGAAGCCCCGGCGCCAGTCGAACTTCTCGCTGGCGCGGATCAGGCCGAGCACGCCCTCCTGCACGAGGTCGAGCAGCCCCAGCTCGCTGACGCCCTGGAAGCGGCGCGCGATCGAGACGACCAGCCGCAGGTTGTGGTTGACGAGCCGCTCCTTCGCGGCCAGGTCGCCGCGCTCGATGCGGCGCGACAGCTCCAGCTCCTGCGGCGCGGTCAGCAGCGGGTAGCGACTGGCGGCGTTGAGGAACAGCTGCAGCGCGTCGGTGGTCTGTTCGGCCTCCATATCGGCGGCTGTACCCGGTCGGCGGCGGTCGCATGCGGGCATCGACATGGTTTGCGTCCTCGCCCGTCGGGGGTAGCGCTGGAGGAGTAAGCGATCACCCCGTGGCAATCCCCAAGGAGGCCCGACCATGGCGATCACCCACTCGAAGAGCCCCACCCGCACGGCCCGCTCCGCCCTCGCGGCGCCGGCCCACGCGGCC
The DNA here is from genome assembly GCA_015655225.1 of Solirubrobacterales bacterium. Classification (GTDB taxonomy): domain Bacteria; phylum Actinomycetota; class Thermoleophilia; order Solirubrobacterales; family Solirubrobacteraceae; genus Conexibacter. The sequence continues at coordinate 12,555 of JAATFK010000507.1, forward strand.
CGTCGCGCCGCCCACGGCGACCTGCGCGGCGTCACCCGCCGCTCGCGGCGCCCGTCGCTGCCGAGCGTCTCGCTGCCGCACCGCTCCAACCAGCACCAGGGCAGGCGCCGCGCCTCCATCGCCGTCGCGGCCGCCGGCGGCACGGTCGCGCTCGTCGTCCTGACGCGGCGCGCCGTCCGGCACAGCAGCCCGGGCGAGGAGGCGATCTCGCCGCCGAGACCGACGCTCGCCCCCGACCCGCACGCGCCGCCGGGCGACGCGGCGGCGGGCGCGGGCAGCGCCGCCGCCTAGATCGTCACGACCACCTTGCCGCGCGGGTGGCCCTCCTCGACCAGCTCGTGCGCCCGCGCGAGCTGGTCGAGCGGCATCTGCGCGTCGAGGTGGACGCGCAGCTCCCCGGCGTCGAAGAGCTTCGCGAGCGCCGCCAGCTCGTCGGGGTCGGGCCGCACGAAGACGTAGTGCGCCTCCACGTCGCGCGCCGCGAACTGGTCGCGGTCCGGCGGCGTCACGATCGAGGCGATCCGGCCACCGCCGCGGATCACGTCGGCGCTGCGCTCCTGCGTCTCGCCGCCGACGACGTCGAGCACCGCGTCGACCGCGCCGCGCCCGAGCACGTCGGCGAAGTCCTCCTGCTGGTAGTCGATGCAGGTGGTGACGCCCAGGTCGCGCAGGAAGTCGTGGTTCGCGCGCCGCGCGGTCCCGATCACCTCGGCCCCGGCCGCGACCGCCAGCTGCACCGCGAAGTGGCCGACGCCGCCGGCCGCGCCGTGGACGAGCACCGTCTCGCCCTCGCGCACGTCGAGCGCGTCGAAGATCGCCTGGTACGCGGTCAGGCCCGCGAGCGGGACCGCTCCCGCCTGTACGAGCGTCAGCGACCGCGGGGCGCGCGCGACGTGGCGCGGCCCGACCGCGACCAGCTCGGCGGCGGTCCCGTCGCGCACGACGTCCTTGCGGGCGTAGGCGAACACCTCGTCGCCTACGGCGACCTCCGTGATCGACGGCCCGACCGCCTCGACCACGCCGGCCGCGTCCCAGCCGGGGATCAAGGGGAAGAAGCTCGGGATCGCTCCCGCCAGCAGGCCGCGCCGGATCGCCGTGTCGACCGGGTTGACGCCGG
>JAATFK010000087.1 GCA_015655225.1 Solirubrobacterales bacterium
CGCCGCCGACCCCGACGTGCAGGTGATCGCCCCCGGCCGCACGCTCTGCTTCGCCAGCCCGGGGGCGAAGAAGCCGGCGGCGCGCTCGTCGAGGTGCGACCAGCTCCGCAGCTTCGGCTCGCGGGCGAGCGACAGCAAGATCGGCGTCGAGCGGGAGCCGGGGGAGATGCAGGCGTCGGTCACGCCGCAGCGGCCCAGCTCGTCGCAGAAGGCGCGCAGCAGGAGGTAGGTGTCGATCGCGCTCACGGTGGGAGGATGCTGGGGATGACGGACGCGCCGGAGACGATCGTGCTGCTGCACGGCTTCACGCAGACCGGTCGCAGCTGGGAGCCGATCGCCGCGGCGCTCGCCGAACGCTATCGCTCCGTGCTCGCGCCCGACCTGCGCGGCCACGGCACGGAGTCCGACAGGCGCCCCGTGAGCTTCGACGCGATCATCGACGACGTGCTCGCGCTCGTCCCCGGCGACGAGCCGTTCGCGCTCGCCGGCTACTCGATGGGCGGTCGCATCGCGCTCACGCTCGCCCTCGCCGCCCCCGACCGCGTCGCCCGCCTGGCGCTGATCGGCGCGAGTCCCGGCATCGCCGACCCCGGCGCCCGCGTCGCGCGCCACGCCGCCGACGAGCAGCTCGCCCACGAGCTGGAGCGCGACGGCCTCGAGCCGTTCGCCCGCCGCTGGGGCGCGCAGCCGCTGTTCGCCTCCCAGCCGCCGGAGGTCGCCGCGCGTGCCCATGAGGAGCGGATGCGCAACACCGCCGCCGGCCTGGCCGCGTCGCTGCGCGGCGTCGGCACCGGCTCGATGCCCTCGCTGTGGGACCGGCTCGAAACCCTGACGAGCGACACGACGCTCGTCGCCGGCGAGCACGACGCCAGATTCCGCGCCGTCAACGAGCGGATGGCGACGCTGATACCGCACGCCACCGTCCACCTCGTCGCGGGCGCCGGCCACGCCGTCCCGCTGGAGCAGCCGGGCGCCCTCGCGCACCTCCTGAGCTAGGGCTCGACCGGCACGGCCTCGGAGTGCGCGCTGCCGGCGCCGATCGGGTCCCCGCGAGACGCGGACCCCGACGCCGACGCGGCCCCGAGCGCGTCGCGCCCGTGGTCCCGCGCCCCGCCCCGCCAGCGGGCGATCCGCCGCCGCGCGAGGTCCCACGCGGCGGCCAGCGTCACGCCCGTCCCGCCGATCAGGTACGGCGCGATCGGGATCACGTAGCGCGGGTTCGCCCAGTAGATCAGCTCGACCACGAACGTCACGCCCGACAGCAGCAGCCCGAGCTTTCCGAACAGCGTCCTGCGCAGCAGGAAGAGCCCGAACCAGCCGAGGATCACCAGCATCAGCTGCACGGTCCGCAGGTAGCCGTAGGGGATCACCTCCGGCTCCCCGTCCTGGATCCGCGGCGTCGCGACGTAGGACCACATGTTGTAGACGCCGAGAGCGCGCGATTCGAGGAACGCGCCGAGGTGATGCTCCACGTCGTCCTTCAGCTCGTCGATCGGGTGCGTCGTTCTCGCCTTCACGCTCGTGAAGCCGTCGGGGCGGATGCCGCCGAAGAAGTTGTCGGAGCGGATGTGCGAGCCGTAGCGGCCGCTCGTCTTGTCCCACGGCAGGTGCAGCCCGAGCGCGAGCGGATACGTGCTGCTGCTGCCGAGCGGCGCGGGATGCCCGTTCGCGTCGATGTTGCGCACGACCCACGGCGTGAAGACGGCGACCGCGCAGGCGACGATCACGCCGAGCATCCCGAGCCGACGCCGCAGCCCGCCGCCGCGCGCCAGCACCAGCAGGGCGATCACGAGGACGCCGTAGTACATCGAGACGTTCGGGTGGATGATCATCGCGAACGTGGCCGCGAGCGCCGCGCAGAAGCCGCGTCGCACGGCGCGGTCGGGGTCGCGGCCGACGGCGACCGTGAAGGAGACCGCCAGCAGGATCAGCCCGGTCGCGAGCACCTCGGTCATCGCCGTGCCGGCGTACGTCAGCAGCGGGAAGTAGGCGGCGAAGCCCCAGGCGGTGATGCGCGCGGCGCGCCGGCCGGCGGCCTCGCCCGTGAGCGCGGCGGTCCCGACGCAGGTGAACGCCAGCACGAGCGACTGGATGACGATGATCGGCACGTGCTTGAGGCCGAGCGCGAAGTTGGCGGCGAGGAACAGCGGGTAGCCCGGCGTCCGCATCTGGAACTGATCCTGCGCCGTCCGCCACCAGCGGCCGAAGTGCGTTCCCCACGGGACGTAGTCGTCGGGGTTCCAGAGCGGGTGGCCCAGGAAGCCGTAGAGCAGCGCGATCGTGAGCGCGACGAGCGCCGCCCCGGCGATCCACGGATCCCTCAGGCCATCCCGCATGCGCATCGAGGGCTCCGGTCGCATTCCCGCGAGATGGTACGACGAGAGGCTAGGCGGAGGATGAGAGCCCGCGACGAGCCCTATGCCCGCACGCCGAGCCCGGGCCCCGACGGGGGGTGCATGACGCCGTCGCGGACCGTCAGCGCGCGGTCCACGTCGAGGTCGGCGAACGCGTCGAGCGTCGCCAGCCCGCAGGGTCGCAGGGGACCGAGGACGGCGGCGGCGTGGAGCGCGCCGGCGATCCCGAGCGGGCCGTCGAGCGTCGAGGCGAGGTAGACCTCGGTGCCCGCCGCCCGGGCGATCGCGGCCGCCTCGAGCAGCCCGCTGATGCCGCCGTTGCGGGTCAGCTTGAGGCAGACGGCGCGCGCCGCGCCGGACCCGAGCGCGCCCGGCCCGACGCTCGTCTCGTCCATCGCGATCGTCAGCTCGGTCGCCTCCTGGACCGCCCGCAGCGCGGCGACGCCGTGCACCGGCTCCTCGACCAGCTCGATCCCGGCGGGCCCCAGCACGGCGAGCGCGTCGAGCGCCTGCTCGACGTTCCAGGCGCCGTTCGCGTCGAGCCGGATCGCCATGTCGGGCCCGAGCGCGGCGCGGACCGCCTCGAGGCGCCCGGCGTCGTCGCCGATCCCGGCCTTCAGCTTCACGCAGCGGAAGCCGGCGGCGCGCGCGGCCGTCGCCTGCGCCGTCGCGCCGGCCGGGTCCTCGGCGCCGATCAGCGCGTTGACCTCGACCGCGCTCGCGGTCTCGGCGCCGAGCAGCCGCCAGACCGGCTCGCCGCGACGCCGGCCCTCCAGGTCCCACAGGGCGAGGTCGATCGCGGCGATCGCCTGCGGCAGGACGGCCGCGTCGCGACAGGCGGCGGCGACGCGCTCGCGGGGGAGGCCGTCGGCGTACGCCAGCACCGGCCGGCAGTCCTCCAGCGCGGCCCGCACGTCGTCGAGCGAGACGCCGTCGTAGGACGGCAGCGGCGCGGCCTCGCCGGCGCCCGTGACGCCGTCGGCGCCGATCACGAGGACGTCGAGCAGCTCGCGGTCGGTGACCGTGCCGTGGGCGGTCACGATCGGCTCGCGCAGTCGGAGCCGACGGGGGGCGATCGCCAGGCGCACGTCGGCGGTTACGAGATGAGGACGCCGGCGGAGAGCAGGATGCAGAACAGCAGCTCGAGTCTGCCGGTGTTCGCGAGCGCCTCGTTGAGCGACGCGCCGTCGACGCGTGTGCGGATCACACGCACGAGCGGCGCCGCCAGCGGCAGGCTCAGCAGCGGCAGCAGGACCCACGGCTTCAGGTCCCCGAACAGCCACGTGACGGGCGTCAGCACGTAGGCGCCGTAGACGAAGATCGCGAACAGCGCGCGCGTCCGCTCCCGTCCGAGCCGCACCGCGAGCGTCCTCTTGCCGGCGCGGCGGTCGGTCTCCAGGTCCCGCACGTTGTTGACGACGAGCACGGCGGAGGCGATCAGCCCGACCGGCACCGCCAGCGCGAATGCCTCCCATGCGAGGTGCCGCGTCTGCACGAAGTAGGAGCCGGCGACCGCGACGATCCCGAAGAAGAGGAAGACGAACAGCTCGCC
>JAATFK010000263.1 GCA_015655225.1 Solirubrobacterales bacterium
CAGCGGGGCTCTCCGAGCGTCAGCACGATCGTGACCGGGACCTTCGCTCCGGCCGGCGTGTAGGTCAGCACCGCGTTCGGTCTGGAGCCGGCGAAGTAGGACGTGAACCGCCGCGCGAAGTCCACGTCGGCGACCACGAACGCCTGGCGCAGCGGCCGGTCGGTGAAGCGGGTGAGGTAGTCGCGCGCGCCGGTCAGGCGGAGGGTCAGATGCTTGTCGCCGGGACCGGTCAGCGACCCGGTCGCGCTCGGGATCGAGAACAGGTAGCTGGGCGGCGTGGGCAGCGGCGGGGCGCCGGCGGCCGTCGCCGCGCTGGCGCCCACCAGCGCCGCGGCGCTCACGGCGAGCAGGACGATCGCCCGCGAGCCCGTCGTCCTGAACCTGCTGATGAGCCCGTTCATCGTCGTCTCCGTCGTGTCGTCGTCGCACCAGCCGTGGCGCGACGCGCAACGGGACCAGCCACTGACTATCGACCGCGCGCCCGCGGTCCTGAACCCCCGACGTCCAGCAAGGGGAGCGGGGCAGGCTCAAGAGCGGACGCGCGGCCGTCGACCGTCTACGCGGCGGCGATGCTGATCCCTGTCCGTCGCCCGCCGCCTCCGCTCGCCAGATCCAATTTATACCGCGTCCAAGGCCCTCATGAGGCCGTGATTCATTCCCCATAATCGCCCGCCGCAGGTCAGATCAAGCGGCAACAGGAGGCGGAATGCGGATGACGGAGCATGCGGTGGTGATCGCCGGCGGCGGTCCGGCGGGGATGATGCTGGCGGCGGAGCTGGCGCTGGCGAAGGCCGACGTGGCGATCGTCGAGCGGCGTCCCGACCACGTCCTCGTCGGCTCGCGAGCCGGCGGCTTTCACGCACGGACGATCGAGGTGCTGGACCAGCGCGGCGTCGCCGACCGCTTCCTCGCGGAGGGCCAGGTCGCCCAGGCCGCGATGCTCGCCACGACCGTGCTGGACATGGGCGACTTCCCGACGCGTCACCCGTACTCGCTCGGGATCTGGCAGAACCAGATCGAGCGGATCATGGCCGCCTGGATCGCCGAGCTGGGCGTGCGGATCCTCTACGCGACCGAGGTGACCGGCTTCGCGCAGGACGAGACGGGCGTCGAGGTCGAGCTGTCCGATGCCCGCCCGCTGCGCGCGAGGTACCTCGTCGGCTGCGACGGGGGACGCAGCGTCGTGCGCAGAGCGGCGGGCATCGACTTCCCCGGCTGGGAGCCGACCCGCAGCAACCTGATCGCCGAGGTCGAGACGACGGAGGAGCCGCCGGCGGGCATCCGCCACGACGCGACCGGCATCCACGGCCTCAACCGGATGGAGGACGGGCGGACGGTGCGCGTGATCGTGACCGAGCGGCAGCTCGAGTCGACGAGCACCGAGCCGACCCTCCACGACCTCAGCGAGGCGCTGATCACCGTCTACGGGACCGACTTCGGGATCCACAGCCCGACCTGGATCTCCCGCTTCACCGACACGACCCGGCAGGCGGCGGCCTACCGCGCGGGACGCGTCCTGCTCGCCGGCGACTCCGCGCACATCCACTACCCGGCGGGCGGTCAGGGCCTCAGTCTCGGCGTCCAGGACGCGGTGAACCTCGGCTGGAAGCTCGCCCAGGTGGTCCACGGGACCGCTCCGGAGACGTTGCTCGACAGCTACCACGCCGAGCGCCATCCGGCCGCCGCCCGCGCGCTCCAGCACACGATGGCGCAGGCGGCGCTCCAGCGCCGCGACGGGCGGATGCAGGCGCTCGTCGACCTGGTGGCGGAGCTGGCGGTGATGGACGAGCCCCGCAAGCAGGTCGCCGGGCTGATCTCGGGCCTGGACCTCCACTACGACCTCGGCGAGGGGCATCCGCTGCTCGGCCGCCGGATGCCCGACCTCGACCTCGTGACCGCCGCCGGCCCGCTGCGCGTCTACGAGCTGCTGCACGAGGCGCGGCCGGCGCTGCTGCGCCTCGGCGAGCCCGACCGCCTCGCCGTCGCGGAGCCGTGGGCGGACCGCGTTCAGCTGGTGGACGCGGGCTACTGGGGCGCCTGGGAGCTGCCGCTGCTCGGCGCGGTCGCCACGCCCAGCGCCGTGCTGATCCGGCCCGACGGCTACGTCGCCTGGGTCGGGGAGGGGAGCGACGACGGGCTCGCGGCGGCTCTCACCACCTGGTTCGGGCCGCCGGCGACGGCGACGCCGGCGTGACCCGGCGCTAGATCGGGCTGCTGCAGTTGGGCCCGTTGCGCCACGCCTGGTCGGCGGTGCCCTCGGCCATCTGCTCGGCGTAGAAGGCGATCTTGTGCTCGATCACGTCGAGCGCCGCCTGCAGCTCGGCGAGCTGATCACGGACCTTCTGCTCGTGCTCGCGCAGGATCTCGTAGCGCTCGCCGACGGTGGCGGGTCCGCCGCGCATCAGCTCGGCGTAGCGGCGGATGTGGTCGAGCGACATCCCGGAGGAGCGCATCTTCGAGCAGACCAGCAGCCACTGGATCTGCTCCTCGCTGAAGACACGATGGCCGGCGCCGTCGCGCTCGACGGGGTTGACGAAGAGGCGCTCCTGCTCGTAGTAGCGCAGGGTGTGGCCGCTGAGGCCGGTGCGTTCGCTGGCCTCGGCGATCCGCATCCGCGGGGGTGTGAGCGTTGTCGGCATGAATCTGATCCTAGCCCTTGACTTCGAGTCGACTCGAAGGCGTACGGTCGTCGTGTCCCCCCG
>JAATFK010000390.1 GCA_015655225.1 Solirubrobacterales bacterium
CCGCCTCCACGACCGCCTCGGCCGTCGCCTCGTAGCCGAACGCGAGGTAGCAGGCGCCGATCACGGCCTCGATCACGGAGGCGAGCACCCGCTCGGTCCGCACCAGCGCGCTCGCGTTCTGCCCGATCCCCTCGGGCGCCGCCGCGCGCAGCCGCTCGGGCACCCCGAGCCGCTCCGCGACCGCCATGCAGGAGCGGCCCGAGACCGCCTGCGCGCGGATCTTCGTCAGCCGGCCGGCGCCGTAGCGGTCGGCCTCGAGCCGCGGGTAGAGATGCGTCGTGACCGCGAGCCCCAGCACGCTGTCACCGAGGAACGCCAGCCGCTCGTAGGACTCCGAGCGGCGATCGGTCCAGGAGGAGTGCGTGAAGACCTGCCGGCCGAGGTCCTCCGGCAGACGGTCGAGCAGATCGGCGAGGCGGCGCAGCGGTCAGGGCCCCGACTCGCTGGCGGCGACCCCTTCGGCGAGGACGAAGTCGACCGCTTGGCCGACCGTGAGGATCTTCGCCGCCTGCTCGTCCGAGATGCGGACGCCGTAGCTGTCCTCCAGCTCTTGGACGAGCGTGTAGAGGTCGAGCGAGTCGGCCTCGAGGTCCTCCCGGAAGCGGGTGGACTCCTCGATCCGGTCGGGCGACACGGCCAGCTCGTCGACCAGGTGCGTCCGGATGAGAATGAGAACCTGCTCGCGGGTCATGGAGCTTGCACGCTAGTCGGCGTGTCGGACGGCGACTGGCGCAGTGCGCCGGCGGCGTCGAGCGCCGTCAGCGTCCGCGTGACGACGTCCTCGCGGACGGCCCGCTCGGCGACCTCGATCGCCCGGGCGAAGCCTCTGCGCGTGAAGCGTCCGTGGGCGACGACGCCGACGCGGCGCAGACCGAGCATGTACGCGCCGCCCTGCACCTCGGGGTCGATGTTGTCGCGCAGGGCGCTCAGCGGGCGGCGCAGCAGCAGGCCGCCGACGCGGCCGCGCGGGCTCTGGCTCGCGACGTCTCTGATCGAGCGCATCAGCTTGTTCGAGACGCCCTCCATCAGTTTCAGCGTGACGTTGCCGGTGAAGCCGTCCATCACGACGACGTCCGCGACGCCCTCGGTCACGCCGGTTCCCTCGACGTTGCCGACGAACGTGATCCCGACCGCCTCGGAGAGCCGCTGGTGGGCGGCGACGACGTCCGGCGTCCCCTTGCCCGCCTCCTCGCCGTTGCTAAGCAGGCCGACGCGGGGGTTCGTGACGCCCATCACGCTCTGCGCGAAGGCGGCGCCCATGTACGCGAACTGGACGAGATGCTCGGGGCGGACCTCGACGTTCGCGCCGACGTCGAGCAGCAGCACGGGCGCGCCCGGGACGGGCATCGGCAGCGCCAGCGCGGGCCGGTGGATGCCGCGCGCCCGCTTGATGTTGAAGAGGCCGGCGGCGAGCGCGGCGCCGGTCGAGCCGCCGGAGACGAGCGCGTCGGCGCGGCCGGCGGCGACCGCCTTGGCGGCCAGCACGATCGAGGCGTCCGGCGTCGAACGGACCGCGTTGGCGGGATCGGGCGCCTTCGCGATCGAGACCGGCGCGTCGATCACCTCGACGCCGTCGGGGACGTCACCGATCTCCTTCGCGGGACCGAAGAGGAGGACACGCGTGCCATTCGCGGCGGCGATCGCAGCACCGGCCGCGACCTCGGCAGGACCGAGATCGGCACCGTTCGCGTCCACGGCGACCGTGATCGGCGACACGGCGGTGCGACGCGGGTTAGGCGTCTTCGCCGCTGCCCGTGACGATCACGTCACGCCCAGCGTACGTGCCACACGTCGGGCACACGCGGTGCGGCAGCCGAGGGCTGTGGCACTGCGGGCACGCGTGGGTGCTCGGCGGCGTGATCTTGTGCTGCGAGCGGCGCTTGTTGGTGCGCGAGTGGGATTGCTTCTGCTTCGGGACAGCCATTGGGTCGTGCAGGCTACCAGGCGCGAGGACGCGGGGGCGCGTCCCTCCCCTACAGCTCCAGCTCGCGGAGCTTTGCCCAGCGCGGATCGGGCTCCGCCTCGTGCGCGTGGTCCGGCCCCGCCTCGTTGAGGTTCTCGCCGCAGGTCGGGCAGAGGCCGGCGCAGTCGGGACGGCAGAGGATCTTCGCGGGCAGCGCGAGCGCGAGCGCGTCGTTCGCCCAGGCGCCGACGTCGAGCACGCCCTCCAGCACGTACGGGGAGTCGAGCTCCTCGTCCTGCGCGCCGGGCTGCTCGACCTCGCGCGCGTCGACCGTCGCGTGGTGGCCGGCCGGCTCCAGGCAGCGGACGCACGGCCCCCGCAGCTCGGCCTCGAAGCGCAGCCGCAGCGAGTAGCCCTCGCCGGTCGTGCGCGTCACGTCGAGCCGGACCGGGACGAGCGGCGGCGCGACCTCGTAGTGCTCGCCGCCCAGCTCGAAGGGCGCGAGCGACACCTCCAGGTCGAGGTGGCGGGCCTCGCCGGAGGACATCCGCAGTAGGGTCAGATCGAGGGTGTCAGCGTGGTCGGTCACGCTGTCGAGAGTAGCGAGCCGGGCGGCGCTGGCCCCGTGCTCTAGCGAAGCTCCCGCTTCAAGATCTTTCCGGTCGCGTTGCGCGGCAGTTGCTCGACGAAGCTGATCTCGCGCGGCACCTTGTAGGCGGCCAGGTTCGCTCTCACGTAGCCCTTCAGGTCCTGCTCGCTCGCCTCCGCCCCGGGGTTGAGCGCGACGACCGCCTTGAGCCGCTGGCCCCACTCGTCGTCCTCGACCCCGACGACGGCGACCTCGCGGACGGCGGGGTGGCCGGCGAGCAGGTCCTCGACCTCGGAGGGGAAGAGGTTCTCGCCGCCGGAGATGATCATGTCGTCGTCGCGGCCGTCGACGAAGAGACGGCCGTCGGCGTCGAAGTGGCCGACGTCGCCGGAGGACATCAGGTCCCCGAGCAGCGCCTTGCTCCCGCCCCCGGTGTAGCCCTCGAACGGCAGCTCGTTGCCGACGAAGATCCGGCCGGTCGCGCCGGGGGGAACCTCGTGGTCGTCGTCGTCGAACAGCTTCACGATCGTCCCCCGCGGCGGGCGCCCGGCGGTGCCGGGGGCGGCGCGCAGGTCGGCCGGCGTGGCGATCGTCGCCCACGCGACCTCGGTCGAGCCGTAGAGGTTGTAGAGCTTGTCGCCGAAACGGTCCATCACGCGCTGGGCGAGCGGGCCCGGGAGCGCCGAGCCGCTGGCGGCGATCAGTCTCAGCGAGGAGAGGTCGTGGCGCTCGAACGCCTGGTCGGGCAGCTCGAGGATCCGCTGGAGCATCACCGGGACGACGATCAGCGCGTCGGCGTGGTGGCGCGCGATCGCCCGCAGCGTCCCCTCGGGATCGAAGCGGCGCCGCAGCACGAGCGTCGAGCAGAGCGGCACGCCGAGCGTGAAGTGCGCGAGGCCCCAGGTGTGGAAGAGCGGCGCCGCGATCACGGTCGTCCCGTACGCCTTCAGCGGGATCTTCGACAACAGCGAGGCCGCCGGGTCGAGCGAGTCGGGGCTGCTGCGGCGCGCGCCCTTCGGCGAGCCGGTCGTGCCGGAGGTGAGGATGATCACGCGGCCCGGCTCGGCGGGAACGGGGACGCCCTTCGGGTCGCCTTCCGCGATCAGGTCCTCGATGATCGGGTCGCCGGAGCCGCTCTCGCCGTCGCGCCAGGCGACGAACCGCTTGCGCTCGGGGGAGACGCCCTCCACGACGGCGGCGAACTCCTCGTCGTAGACGATCGCGGCGGCGTCCTCGCGCTCCACCACGGCGGTCAGCTGCGGCGCCGCGAAGGCGGTGTTGAGGTAGAGCACGTGGGCGCCGAGCTTGGCGCAGGCGACCGTCACGTCGATGAAGCCACGGTGGTTGCGGCACATGATCGCGACGCGGTCGCCGGGGTTGATCCCGTGGCGCTTCAGCGAGCTGGCGAGGGCGTTCGTGCGGCGGTGCTCCTCGGCGTAGGTGAGCGCGCCCAGCTCATCGATGATCGCGGTGCGGGCGGGAGCGCGGGCGGCACTGACGGCCATCGCCCCGGCCGAGGTCGTGCCCCAGCGGTGCAGCGCCATCAGCGCTCTCGCGGCGCGATCGGGTCGCATCGGGGCGAGAAAGCCGGAACCGAGCAGCGTTCTCGCGACATGCGCGCGCTGCAGGATCGAGTCGTTCACGACGGGCACGCGGCGTATCCAACCATGGACGACACGGTACGCGCCTCAGTCACGGTGACGCGTAGCGGCTGTGGTCCGGCTCACGGCAGGTCGAGGCCGCGCGGCGCCTCGCCTCGCTCCACGAACGCGTGGATCTCGCCGGCGCGACGGGGGTTGAGGAAGACGTGGCGCTGGCCGACGCTCGGCTTCTCCTGCAGCAGCCCGGCGGCGAGCAGCCGCTCGCCGATCTCGACCGCGAGCGCCCGGTCGTGACCCGCGAAGCCACGGGCGAGGTGGTCGATCTCGGTGTGATAGCCGCCCCACTTCCCCATCCCCATCAGGCGCTGGAGGATGCGGCGGGCGACGCGGCGGCTGGGGTCGGCGTCCTCGTGCGGGCGGACGACCTCCCGCGTCGGGTCGAGCACGGCGAGGACCGCCTCCTCGTGCTCGGCGATCGAGTCGGCGTCGGCCGGGTGGCCGCCGAGACGGCCGACCGCCTCGGCTATCCGCAGCGGGTGCAACGCGCCGATCGGCTGCTTCAGGACGATCGGCTCCCCGAGCGCCGCGGCCGGCAGCGCGTACGCCTCGGCCCGCAGGCGGTCGACCTCGGCGACGCTCTCCCCGAACGCCTCGACCGCCAGCTCGACCGCGTCGAGCGCGTCGGCGGCGGGGACCGGGAACGCGAGCGTCAGCCAGCCCTCCCACGCGCCGGCGCGTAGGCCGAGATCCTCCGGCGCGCCGGCGTCCATCGCGACGGCGCCGTCGACGAGCGCACCGACGAGCGTCGCGACCAGATCCCAGCCGCGTCCGGTGACCGCGTTCGGGTCGGCCCGCAGCGCCGGGTCGACCGGCACCACCGCCAGCAGCTCGCCGCCGACGGCGGTGATCGCCACCGACACCGGGTCGGGATAGCCGGCCCGGCTCTCCCCCAGCTGCTGCGCGCCGCGACTGAGGGCATCGAGCAGCTCGTCGCGGATCTGCGCGGCCCGTTCGCGCGGGGCGAGGATCCCGCCGGCATCGTCGAGGATGGCGGCGAGACGACTCATCGTCGGAGGGTACGGAATCGCGGGGGCTGGCGGGGTGGGTGGCGCTGCTCGCGGCGCTTGGCGCATTCTCGGC
>JAATFK010000200.1 GCA_015655225.1 Solirubrobacterales bacterium
CGGCCTGACCTCCTCCGACGTGCTCGACACCGCGCTCGGCCTGCAGATCCGCCGCGCCGGCGACGTGATCGTCCCGGGCGCGCACCAGCTGGTGCAGGCGCTCGCCGCGCAGGCGCGCCGCCACAAGGAGACGCTGACGGTCGGCCGCACCCACGGCGTCCACGCCGAGCCGACGACGTTCGGGATCAAGCTCGCCGGCTTCGCGTTCGAGGCGCACCGCAACGCGCAGCGGCTCGACCGTGCGTTCGCGCAGGCGTCGGTCGGCGCGCTGTCGGGCGCGGTCGGGACCTACGCGGCCAGCTCCCCGGAGTTCGAGACGAAGGTGCTGGAGCGGCTCGGGCTGGAGCGCGAGCCGGTCTCGACGCAGGTCGTCGCGCGCGACCGTCACGCCGAGCTGCTGCAGGCGATCGCGCTCGCGGGGGCGGGGCTGGAGCGCTTCGCGACCGAGCTGCGCCACCTCCAGCGCACCGAGGTGCGGGAGGTCGAGGAGCCGTTCCGGGCCGGCCAGAAGGGCTCGAGCGCGATGCCGCACAAGCGCAACCCGATCAAGAGCGAGCAGATCACCGGCCTCGCGCGCGTGCTGCGCGGCAACGCCTCCGTGGCGGTCGAGGACGTCGCGCTGTGGCACGAGCGGGACATCTCGCACTCGTCGGTCGAGCGCGTGATCCTGCCCGACTCGACGATCCTGATCGACTACCTCCAGCACCGCACGATCGCGCTGGTCGAGGGGATGGTCGTGCACGCCGACCGGATGCGGGAGAACCTCGAGCTGACCCACGGGGCGCTCTTCTCGCAGCGGCTGCTGCTGGCGCTGATCGAGGAGAACGGGCTCGTCCGCGACGAGGCCTACCGCGTCGTCCAGCGCACCGCCCAGCAGGCCTGGGACACGCGCACGCCGCTGCGGGAGCTGATCGCGGCCGAGCCGGCCGCCGAGGGCCTCGACCTCGACGCGATCTTCGACTACGGCCACTACGTCCGCCACGCCGACGCGATCTTCGCGCGGCTCGACGAGATCGCCTAGGCGGGCGATCAGTCGTCGGACCCCGCTGCTAGCATCGGGCCGCGTGAGCGCCCTCTCCGACCTTCCCCTCATCGCCTCGGGAAAGGTCCGTGAGATCTACGATCTCGGCGACCGGCTGCTGCTGGTCGCGTCGGACCGAATCTCGACCTACGACGTCGTCCACCCGACGCTGATCCCCGACAAGGGCAAGGTCCTGACGGCCCTGTCCGTGTACTGGTTCGAGCGCACCGGTGGGATCGTCCCGAACCACCTCGTCTCCTTCACCGACGGCGTCCCGAACGAGGTGCGCGGTCGCGCCCTCGTCGTCCGCAAGCTCAAGATGCTGCCGGTCGAGGCGGTCGTGCGCGGCTACGTCACCGGCTCCGGCTGGAAGGACTACCAGGCGACCGGCACGGTCTCCGGGATCGCCCTGCCGCCCGGCCTCCAGGAGTCCGAGCAGCTGCCCGAGCCGATCTACACGCCGAGCACGAAGGCCGAGGTCGGCCACGACGAGGCGATCGACTTCGAGGCGACCGTCGGGCTCGTCGGCGACCGCGCGCTGGCCGAGGAGCTGCGCCGCGTCTCGATCGCGCTCTACTCGCACGCCGCCGCCCACGCGCGCGACCGCGGGATCATCCTCGCCGACACGAAGTTCGAGCTGGGGATCGACACCGACGGCACGCTGACGCTCGGCGACGAAGTGCTGACCCCCGACTCCTCCCGCTTCTGGCCGCTCGACAGCTACGAGATCGGTCGCGGCCAGCCGAGCTTCGACAAGCAGATCGCCCGCGACTGGGCCGCCTCCAGCGGCTGGGACAGAGCGCCGCCGGCGCCGGAGCTGCCGGCCGACGTGGTCGAGCGCACGCGGGCCAGATACCTCGAGGTCTACGAGCTGATCACCGGCGAGCCCTTCAGCGCGTGGCTCGAGCGGGTCAAGCCGTGAGTCGCGTCCGGGTCCTCGTCCGTCCGAAGGCCGGGATCCTCGACCCACAGGGCCAGGCCGTCGAGCGGGCGCTGCCCGCGCTCGGCTTCGCCGGCGTCGCCAACGTCCACGTCGGGCGCCTGATCGAGTTGGACGTGGACGATCCCGCGCAGCTGCCGGAGATGTGCCGCAAGCTGCTCGTGAACCCCTTGATCGAGGACTACGAGATCGTGACGGCGTGATGCGGTTCGGCGTCGTCCGCTTCCCCGGCTCCTGCGACGAGGTCGACGCGCAGCTCGCGTGCGAGCGCGTCGCCGACGCGACGCTCCTGTGGCACGGCGACCGCGATCTCCAGGGCGTCGACGCGGTCGTGATCCCCGGCGGCTTCTCCTACGGCGACTACCTGCGCGTCGGCGCGATCGCCCGCTTCTCCCCCGTGATGGAGTCGGTGATCGCCTTCGCCCGCGAGGGCGGCCCCGTGTTCGGCATCTGCAACGGCTTCCAGGTCCTCTGCGAGGCCGGCCTGCTGCCGGGCGCGCTGCTGACGAACGAGTCGCTGCGCTTCGTCTGCCGTCAGGTCGACGTCGTCGTCGAGCACGACGACACGCCGTTCACGAACGCGACCGAGGCCGGCGAGCGTCTCTCGATCCCGGTCAAGCACACGACCGGCCGCTGGTACGCGCCGCCGGAGCTGCTGGACGAGGTCGAGGCGAACGAGCAGGTCGTGCTGCGCTACGCGCCCGGCCACAACCCGAACGGCTCGCTCGCCGACGTCGCCGGCGTCCGCAACGCCGAGGGGAACGTCTTCGGCCTGATGCCGCACCCCGAGCACGCCGTCGACCCGCTGACCGGCTCGGTCGACGGGCTCAAGCTGTTCGCGTCGATCCGCGACCACGTCGCGCCCCGTGTCGCCGCCTGACGCCGCGACCGGCGCCGCCGTTCCGCCGCACCGCGCGCTCGGCCTGACCGACGGCGAGTACGCGCTGATCGTCGAGAAGCTCGGCCGCGTCCCGAACGCCGTCGAGCTCTCGATGTTCTCGCTGATGTGGTCCGAGCACTGCGCCTACAAGCATTCGAGAAGACTGCTCGGCCAGCTGCCGACCGAGGGTCCGTACCTGCTGCTCGGCCCGGGTGAGAACGCCGGCGCGGTCGACGTCGGCGACGGGCTCGCGATCGCCTTCAAGGTCGAGTCCCACAACCACCCGAGCGCGGTCGAGCCGTTCCAGGGCGCCGCGACCGGGGTCGGCGGGATCCTGCGCGACGTCTTCGCGGTCGGCGCGCGGCCGATCGCGGTGCTCGACTCGCTGCGCTTCGGGGAGCCGGACGGCGAGCGCTCGCGCTACCTCTTGGAGCACGCGGTCGCCGGGATCGGCCACTACGGCAACTCGATCGGCGTCCCGACCGTCGGCGGCGAGATCTACTTCGAGCCGGCCTACGAGCAGAACTGCCTCGTCAACGCGATGGCGCTCGGCATCGCCGACCACGACCGGCTGATCCGCGCGGCCGCCGCCGGTCCCGGCAACGTCCTCGTCCTGTTCGGCGCGCGCACCGGCCGCGACGGGATCGGCGGCGCCTCCGTGCTCGCGAGCGCGGAGCTGGGGGAGGGCGACGCCGACAAGCGCCCGACCGTCCAGATCGGCGACCCGTTCGCGGAGAAGAAGCTGCTCGAATGCTCGCTGGAGCTGCTCGACAAGGACCTGCTCGTCTCCCTGCAGGACCTCGGCGCCGCCGGCCTCACCTC
>JAATFK010000617.1 GCA_015655225.1 Solirubrobacterales bacterium
ACCGCGATCGAGGAGATCACGCTCACGCAGGGGCTCGACCCGCGCGAGGCCGTGATCGTCGGGGGCGGTGGCGGCGCGGGGCTCTACGCCGTCGCGATCGCGCGCCGGCTCGGCTCGCGGCAGGTGATCGTGCCGGCCGTCTCGGCCGCGCTGAGCGCCGCCGGCGCGCTCCTGTCGGAGCTGACGCGGGACTTCCAGCGCACGCGCCTGGTGCGCACGACCGCGTTCGACCGCGACGACGCGAACGCGACGCTCGCGTGGCTGGCGTAGCAGTGCGAGGCGTTCCGCGCCGGCCCCGGCGCGGCCGCCGTCGCGACCGAGATCGCCTACTCGGTCGAGGCGCGCTACGCCGACCAGGTGTGGGAGATCGAGGTCCCGCTGCCGGTCGCGCGCTTCGACGGCCCCGAGGACGTGGCCGCGCTGGAGCAGGCGTTCCACGCGGTCCACGAGGAGCTGTTCGCGTTCAGCGACCCCGACTCGGCGATCGAGATCGTCGCGTGGCGCGCGCAGGTGCGCTGCCGGCTGCGCGCCGCGACCGACGTCTCGACGCCCGTCGACCCCGAGGCGGCGACCGCCGACCGCGTGCGGGAGGCCTACTTCTCCGGCAGCGGGACGCTGGCGACGCCGGTGCGCCGCTTCGCCGGCCTCGCCGTCGGCGAGCGCTTCGCCGGCCCGCTGATCGTCGAGTCGCCGGTCACGACCGTCGTCGTCCCGCCCGGCGCCGCCGTCCAGCGATTGCCGTCCGGCTCGCTGCTGCTCGACCCCGGCCGCGCCGACGCGGCGGCCGCCGACGCCACCCCCGACGCCACCCCGATCCACGAGACGGAGGCCGCATGACCGACGACCCGACCCGGCCGCTCGACGGCCTCCAGCTCGCGCTGATCACGAACCGGCTGGAGGCGATCGTCGGCGCGATGATGAACACCCTCCAGCGCAGCGCACGCTCGGCGATCATGAACGTCGCGCGCGACTTCTCCTGCGGCGTGCTGACGGCCGACGACGAGATCCTGACCGTCGCCGAGAGCTTGCCGTGCCACACGTTCAGCGGCCCCGACATCCAGGCCCGCTACATGAAGACGGTCCACCCGGAGCTGCGGCGCGGCGACGCCTTCCTCCACAACTCGCCCTACCACGGCAACTCGCACGCGGCTGACTGGTGCATCCTCGCGCCCGTGATCGACGACGCCGGCGTGCATCGCTTCACCGTCTTCGCGAAGGCGCACGTCGCCGACTGCGGCAACTCGATCCCGACGACCTTCTACGCGGACGCGGCCGACGTCTATCAGGAGGGCGCGCTGATCTTCCCCTGCACGAAGGTGCAGTCGGAGTACGAGGTGGTCGACGACTTCGTCCGCCAGTGCGAGGTGCGGATCCGCGTGCCGAAGATGTGGCACGGCGACTTCCTCGCGATCCTCGGCTCGACGCGCACCGGCGAGCGGCGGCTGCTGGAGCTGCTGGACGAGCTGGGCCCCGACACGCTGAAGCGCTACGAGAGCGCCTGGTTCGACTACTGCGAGGACCGCATGGCGAACGCGATCGGCGAGCTGCCGGCCGGCACGGCGCGGATCTCGCTCGCGCACGACCCGCTGCCGGGCGCGCCCGACGGCGTCCCGCTCAACATGGACCTCGCGGTCGACCCCGAGGCGGCGCGGATCGTGATCGACCTGACCGACAACCTCGACTGCCAGCCGGTCGGCCTGAACCTCACCGAGGCCACCGCGACCTCGAACGCGATGGCGGGGATCTTCAGCAGCCTGCCCTACCAGGTGCCGCCGAACGCCGGCAGCTTCCGGCGGATCGACGTGCGGCTGCGGGAGAACTGCGTCGTCGGGATCCCGCGCCACCCGGCAAGCTGCTCGGCCGCGACGACGAACCTCGCGGAGACGCTGGGGAAGTCGGTCGCGATGGGGATGGCGAAGCTCGGCGAGGGCTTCGGGATGGCCGAGATCGGCAAGGTGCTGCCGCCGGCGATGGGCGTGATCTCGGGCGTCGACCCGCGCGAGGGGCGAGGCCCGTTCATCAACTTCCTCTGCCTGCTGGTGACGAACGGCGCCGGCGCGCCGTACGCGGACGGCTGGCTGACCGTGATCGGCGTCGGCGTCGCCGGGCTGCAGCTGCACGACAGCGTCGAGATCGACGAGATGAAGTACCCGATCGAGGTGCGCCGCCAGGTGATAATCCTCGACAGCGTGAGCGCTGGGCGCTTTCGCGGCGCGCTCGGTGCGTACGTCGAGTACGGCCCGGTCGGGACGAGGCTGGAGGTGATCTACATGAGCGACGGGACGAAGACCGCGCCGCTCGGCGTGCGCGGCGGCCAGCCCGGCGCGCGCGCCGGCCAGCGCAAGCGGCTCGTCGGCGGCGAGCTGGTCGAGCTGGAGGCGCACGGGCGCGTCGTGCTGGAGCCGGGGGAGACGATCATCTCGCTCTCGACCGGGGGCGGCGGCTACGGCTCGCCGCTGGAGCGCGACCCGCTCAGCGTCCGCAAGGACGTGCGCGAGGGCTGGGTCTCCCGCGAGCGGGCGGCCGAGGTCTACGGCGTCGCGCTCGACGTGGACGACGAGGTCGAGCCGGAGGAGACGCGCGAGCTGCGGGAGCGGCTGGCGGCGGCGGCCGGGGCGATCGGGGCGGTGGCGTCGTGAGCGGCGAGCGGATCGACTCGCCGGCGGAGCTGCGCGACCGCTACCCCGAGCCGGCCGCGCTGATCCGGCGCAAGCAGCTGCGTGCGCTCGACGCGCACTGCCGGCGCTTCGTCGCCCGCTCGCCGCTCGTCTTCGTCGCGACCGCCGACGGCGCCGGCCACTGCGACGTCTCGCCGCGCGGCGACGCGCCCGGCTTCGTCCGCGTCCTCTCCGACACGGCGCTGGCGCTGCCCGACCGCAAGGGCAACAACCGCCTCGACACGTTCCGCAACGTCCTCGAGAACCCGCATGCCGGCCTGCTGTTCGTCGTCCCCGGGATCGACGACACGCTGCGCGTGAACGGCCGCGCGGCGATCGCGACCGAGCCGGAGCTGCTGGCCTCGATGGCGGTCGCCGGGAGAGCGCCGAAGGCGGCGCTCGTGGTCGAGGTCGAGGAGGCGTTCCTCCACTGCGGGCGTGCCTTCAAGCGCGGCGCGATCTGGGATCCCGGGACGTTCGCGGCGCGCGGCGAGCTGCCGACGCTCGCCCAGATGCTGGCCGACCAGACCGACCCCGACGCCGCCGAGCGGCGGCTGATCGCGAACTCCGAGCAGGAAGGGCTCTACTGATGGCGACCCTGGACCGCATCCGGCTGCTGCACGGGCCCGACGTGCCGTGGCACCTGCCGACGCTCGAAGGCTGGCGCGCCGCCGGCGAGGCGGAGTGGGGCGTGAACGTCACGCTCACGCACTGCCTCGACGAGGCGGAGCTGCTGACGGCGCTCGCGAGCGCGCCGGGCGCCGGCACCGGCGTGATCCTCGCCCCGGGCTCGCTCGCCTCCTCGCCCGCGATCCAGCGGCGCGCGGCCGAGCTGGCCGGGCCGGCGCTCGTCTGGCTGGAGCTGGAGGCGGTGGCGGCCCCGCCGCCCGACCTGCTGGTCGCCGCCGGCGTGCGGACGGTCCGCGGGCGTGGCGTCGACGGCCGCCGCTGGGCGCTGCGCACGCTGCTCGAGCAGGCCGCGTGGCCGGCGACGACGGTCGCCTACGGCGAGGGCCGCGACCAGGTCGCCGACCTGCGCCTGCCGGCGGGCGACGGGCCCCATCCGGTCGTCGTCCTGATCCACGGCGGCGCGTGGCGCGTCGCCTGGGAGCGGGACCTGATGGACGCGCTCGGCGTCGACCTCGCGCGGCGCGGCTACGCCAGCTGGAACGTCGAGTACCGCCGCGTGGGGGAGGGCGGCGGCTGGCCCACGACCTTCGAGGACATGGCGGCCGCGCTCGACCAGCTCGCCGCGCTCGACGCGCGGCTCGACCTCGCCCGCGTCGTCCTCGTCGGCCACTCGGCCGGCGGCCACCTGGCGCTCTGGGCGGCCGCGCGCGACCGGCTCGCGACCGAGGCACCGGGCGGCGACCCGCGCGTCGCGCCGGCGCTCGTCGTCTCGCTCGCGGGGCTCCCCGACCTCGTCGACAGCGCCCGCCTCGGCGTCTACGACCGCGCGACCGACGGGCTGATGGGCGGACTGCCGGCGGAGCTTCCGGAGCGCTACGCGGCCGCCTCGCCGCACCTGCTGCTGCCGCTCGCGACGCCGCAGCTGCTCGTGCACGGGACCGCCGACCTACTCGACAACGTCGACATGAACCGCCGCTACTTCGCGCAGGCGCGGGCGGCCGGCGACCCGGTCGAGCTGCTGGAGCTGAAGGGCGCCGACCACTTCGACGTGATCGAGCCCCGCTCGGTCGCGTGGGCGGCGATCGCGGCCGAGCTGGAGCTGCGGGTGCCGGTCGCCCCCTCCGGCCGCCGGGCGGTCGCGTAGGTGACCTCCGGGCGGCTGCGCTTCGGCGTCGACACCGGCGGGACCTTCACCGACCTCGTCGTGGCGGGGCTCGACGGCGGCCTGCGCCTCCACAAGCGCCCGACGACGCCCGCCGACCCGGTCCGCGGCCTCCTCGACGTGCTCGGCGCGGCGGCCGACGACGCCAGGCTCTCGCGCGGGGATCTGCTCGCGCGCGGCGACCTGCTCGTCTTCGGCACGACCCGCGCGACGAACGCGATCGTCGAGGGCGCGACCGCCCGCACCGCCCTGGTCGTCACCGCCGGCCATCCCGACGTCCTCACGCTGCGCGAGGGCGGCGGGCGCCCGAGCCTGTTCGACTACCGCCACGAGTATCCGGCGCCGTACGTCCCGCGCGAGCTGACGTTCGAGCTGGAGGAGCGGATCGGC
>JAATFK010000003.1 GCA_015655225.1 Solirubrobacterales bacterium
CGCATCCGACAGCGCTGAGGCGGGCGTGGGCGGGCTCACGCCCCCAGCAGCTCCCGCAGCCGCCGCGCGTTGTGCGGGGCGAAGCCCTCCCAGTCGTTGTTGAAGTAGGCGTAGACGTCGGTCTCGCGCAGCCATTGGCGCAGGCGCCGCGCCCACGTCTCCAGCTCCGTCTCGGAGTAGTTGCCGTGCCGGCCGCGGTGGCCGTAGTGGAAGCGCACGACGGTGAACGGCGCCGTCCGCGCGAACGTCTGGAATGGGCGCTCGGGCCGGTCGCCGATCACGAGCGCGACGCCGTGGTCCCGCAGCAGCTCCTCGACCTCGGGGACGAACCAGCTCGGGTCGCGGAACTCGAACGCGTGACGGCCCGGCGGCCGCTGCGCGATCGCGTCGAGGGCGGCGGCGAGGCGCTCGTCGTCGCGCGTGAACGTCGCCGGCAGCTGCCAGATCACCGGACCGAGCCGTCTCGCCGCGACGAGCGGTTCGATGCCCGCGTAGAAGCGCTCGATCCCGCGGTCGAGGTCGGTCAGCCGTCTCATGTGCGTCAGGTAGCGGCTCGCCTTCGCCGCGAACAGGAAGCCGTCGGGCGTGTCGTCGACCCAGCGCTGCGCCGCCGCCGGTCTCGCGAGCCGGTAGAAGGTGCTGTTCAGCTCGACCGTGTCGAACTGCGACGCGTAGTGCGAGAGCCACGCCCGCTTCGGCGTCCCGGAGGGGTAGAAGCGCTCCCGCCAGGCGTCGTAGTCCCAGCCGGAGCAGCCGATGCGAAGCGCGTGCGCCATCCCGCCCCGAGCAGTACCCGGGGCGGGACGCGGCCCAACAAACCAGCGCTTAGAGCAGGCCGTTCGCCTGCAGGTACGTTCTCGCGACGTCGGCCGGCGACTGCTTGTCGATCGACACGGCGGCGTTCATTCTCTGCATCGCCTCGGTCGTCAGCTTCGCGCTGACGGCGTTGAGCGTCTGCTCGAACGCGGGCCCTTCGGCGGACAGCACTCTGGTGCTGACGACGGGCGTCAGGTTCTGGAACCCGAACACGTTTCTCGGGTCTCTCAGGACCGTGTATCTGCCGCCCTGCAGCTGGCCGTCGGTCGTGAAGACGTCGGCCGTGTCGATTCTCTTGCTGTCGAGCGCCTGGTACTGCAGGCCGATCGTCAGCGGGAAGAACTGCACGTCGGTGATTCCGTACAGTCTTCTGAGGCCCGGCAGGCCGGTCGCCCGCTGACGGAACTCGGGGGGCGCGCCGAGCTTCAGCCCTCTGATTCTCGCCAGGTCACCGACCTGCGTGAGGTTGTTCGCTCTCGCGTACGCCGGCAGCACGGCGAGCGCGTCGGTGTCGGTGAACGGCGTCAGCGGCAGCAGCGTGAACCCGTGTCTCTCGGCGTACGCTCTGCCCGCCTGGTAGGCCTCGTCGACCGTCGGATAGACCTTGGTGTCGCCCGCGACGGTCGTGTTGAAGATCCCGATGTACTCGGGGTACAGGTCGATCTGGCCGGACCGCAGCGCTCTGTCGGCGATCTCGGTCGAGCCGATGTTCTCCTTCAGTCTGACGGTGAAGCCTCTCGCATCGAGCGCCTGTCTGTAGAGCTGCCCGAGGATGTACTGCTCGGTGAAGTTCTTGTCCCCGAGCGTGACCGCCGGTCTGCCCGCGCCGGGCTTGCCGGACGGAGCGGCCGTCGTCGAGGCGCCCGTGGAGGCCCCCGTCGACGCGGTGGTCGAGCCGGTCGTGCTCGTGCCGGCGGTGCTGGCGCTCGTCGTGTCGCTGCCGCTGTTGCTGCTCCCACAGGCGGCGATGCCGATGGCCAGCGCGAGCGCCGCGACGATGACGAGGCCGATACGCAACGTACTCTGCTTCACGTTGGTCCCCTAGTTCGTGGTGGTTGATGCGGGTGCGACCGATGCGGTGTCCAGCCGCACCGGTCTCTTGCTCTGTACGCGCAGGCCGCGCGGGGTGATCGCCCGTTGCAGGCCCGTGAACAGCAGTTGCGCCAGCAGCGCGAGCGCCGCCACGCAGATCGACGCCCCGACCACGCCGGAGAGCCGGTACGTCGCCTGGTCTACGATCACGTCGCCCAGGCTCGTGCCGCCGGCGACCGAGGTGATCGTGGCGGTCGAGATCACGAAGATGACGGCGATCCGGATGCCGGCGAAGATCAGCGGCAGGGCGAGCGGCAGCTCGACTCTCGTGAGCACCTCGAAGCCGGTCATCCCCATTCCCTTGGCGGCCTCGACGGCGTCGCGGTCGACCCCTTCGATCGCGACGTACGCGTTCGTCAGCATCGGCGGGACCGCGAGGATCACGAGCGCGACCATCGCGTTGAGGAAGCCGATCCCGAGGACCGCGACGCCGAACGAGATCAGCGCGAGGCTCGGCAGCGCGCGCCCGACGTTCGAGATGCTGATCGCGAGGAACGAGCCGCGGTGCAGGTGCCCGAGCCAGATCCCGATCGGCAGCGCGATCAGGAGCCCGATCCCCATCGCCGCGCCCGTCAGCTCGAGGTGCTTGACCGTCAGGTGCCACAGCAGGCCGGTGTGGTCGCCGATGAACTGGAGCGCGTTGCCGGAGTCGCTCATCGCGTCAGCTCCTCGCCGATCGCGCCCACGGCGTCAGCAGCCGCTGGGCGATCACGAGCAGGCCGTCGGCGACGAGCGCGAGCAGGACGGCGAGGGCGCCGGCCGCGATCAGCTCGGTCTTGAAGGTCGTCTGCAGCGCGTCGAAGATCGGCGCGCCGAGGCCCTCGTTGTCGATGAAGACGGCGACCGTCGCGAGGCTCACGACCGTCACGGTCGCGATTCGCAGTCCCGCGAAGATCGTCGGCAGCGCCATCGGCAGCTCGACTCTCCAGAGCGACTGCCACTCCGTCAGGCCCATCCCCTCGGCCGCGTCGCGCACGTCGGCCGGCACCTCGCGCAGGCCCGCGAGAATGTTGCCGAACAGCACGAAGAGGGTGTAGGAGACGAGCGCGATCTCGGCGCTCGTGCGGGAGAGGCCGAGCCACGAGACCGCCGCCAGCAGCTGGAACAGCGCGAGGCTCGGGATCGTGTAGAGGATCGCCGCGACCCAGCCGATCGGCGGCGCGAGCCGGCTCCAGCGGTACGCCGCGAGCGCGAGCGCGAACGAGATCGCGAAGCCGATCACGACGGCGATCAGCGTCAGCTCGATGTGCTGCACGAGCGCCTTGCTGAGCGTGTCGCCCCAGTGCTCGCGCACCCAGCTCCAGCAGAACAGCTTGTTGTCGGTGACGCAGCTGCTGCCTCTCCCGAAGCTCGGGATCACCGGCGCCGCCGCGAAGACCGCGGCGCTCACGACGCCGCTCCGTCCTGACCCTCCGGGGGGCGCAGCGCGGCGCTGATCAGGTCGAGCGAGACGAGCCCGGCGAGGCGGCCGTCGTCATCCAGCACGACGAGCGGCCGGTTGCGGTCGTTGACCACGAGCGAGAGCGCGTCGTGCAGCGACGTGCGCCGCGTCGCGGTCGCGGCGAGCGGGTCGGCGTCGGCGGCCGTGACCGGCTGGCCGTTGAGGCGGCCGACCGGCAGGCGACCGATCGGCTGCTCGCCGCCGTCGAGCACGACCAGCTCGGAGACGCCCTCGCGCGCGGCGCGCTGGCGCGCGTCGTCGGCCGGGTCGCCGACGTGGACGGTCGCCGCGTCGAGCAGCTCGACGTCCTGCAGGTGGCTGAGCGTGAGGCGCTTGAGGCCGCGGTCGGCTCCGACGAAGCGCGCGACGAAGTCGTCGGCGGGATGCGCGAGCAGCTCGTCGGGCGTCGCGTACTGGGCGAGGATCCCGCCCTCGCGCATGATCGCGATCCGGTCGCCCATCTTGATCGCCTCGTCGATGTCGTGGGTGACGAAGACGATCGTCTTGCGGATCTCCGCCTGGAGGCGCAGGAACTCGTCCTGCAGCCGCGCGCGGTTGATCGGGTCGATCGCGCCGAACGGCTCGTCCATCAGCATCAGCGGCGGGTC
>JAATFK010000129.1 GCA_015655225.1 Solirubrobacterales bacterium
GCATCGCTTGAGATGGCGTGTCAGCGGTCGAACCGTTACGGCGGACGACCGGCCGCGTGCCGCACTGATCACTCAAGTGTGACGCCGCGCGAGCCGATACGGCGCTAGGCACGGCCTCTCAATCGAGTCACCGCGTCAATCGACCCACAACCGCTTCAGGAGCCATGAACTCGCATTCCGTCCGCACCCTGCTCGGCGGGGGCGTTGCCGCCGCGCTCGCGATCGGCGCCCTCTGGGGCGCCGGCCCGGCCGTCGCGCCGGCAGCCGCCGCACCGCCCGCGGGGACCCCGTGGGTCGTCAGCCTCGGCGACTCCTACATCTCCGGCGAAGCCGGGCGCTGGGCCGGCAACTCCGACGACCGCGTCGCCGGCAGCGACGCGCTCGGCGCGACCGCCTACTTCGACGCGCCGAACGGCAAGAGCGAGTCGATCAAGGGCTGCCACCGCTCGAAGTCGGCCGAGATCCACATCGGCGACGGCGTCGACAGCGACAACCTCGCCTGCTCCGGGGCGCGGACGGACACCTTCACGGAGGACAACTGGTTCGCCGAGAACCTCTTCAAGCCGGGCGTCGACTTCGGCACGGGCGGCAAGCCGGGCCAGGTGACGATGCTCGAGCACGTCGCGAGAGCGCACCCGATCAAGATGATCGCGCTCTCGGTCGGCGGCAACGATTTCCACTTCGGCGACATCGTGACCGACTGCGTCAGCGACTTCCTCCAGCCGTCCTGGTGGGCCGCGCGCTGCAGCGAGACGCAGGAGAACACCGACCGCATCGCCGCGTCCGCCCGCACCGCGGTGCGCAAGAGAATCACCTCCGCGATCGGCCGCATCGAGACCGCGATGGCGACCGACGGCTACGCCAAGTCCGACTACACGATCATGGTCCAGAACTACGCGCAGCCGCTGCCGCCGGCGAAGGACATCCGCTACAAGGAGAGCGGGTACACGCGCACGACGACCGGCGGCTGCGGCCTCTACGACGTCGACGTCAACTGGGCCGACCGCGAGCTGCTGCCGACGATCAACGCGACCGTCAAGGCGGCCGTCGAGGACGCCCACGAGCCGAACGTCGACCTTATGGACGTCTCGAAGGCGCTCGTCGGCCACCGCCTCTGCGAGAAGGGCGTCGGGCTGCTGGAGGAGGAGGACGTCAGCTCCTGGAAGCAGCCGGGGGCGGCCGACAAGAGCGAGTGGGTCGCGCAGATCCGCGCGTCGAGAAAGTTCGCCAGCGGCAGCTACGGGTTCGAGCTGCAGGAGGGCCTGCACCCGAACTACTGGGGCCAGCTGGCGATCCGCAACTGCCTGCGCCAGGCCTACGACGGCGGCAGACCGCACGGCGGGGCCTGCGTGTCCGGCGGCAGAGGGCTCGACGCCCTCGGCGAGCCGAACATGAAGCTGCAGTAGCGGGCGCTCGGCTCAGGACGCCGCTCGCGCGACCCTCGGCCCCGTGTCGAGGGTCGCGCGATAGTGCGACGGGGCGCTGCCCATCACCCGCTTGAAGGCGTTGCTGAACGCGCTGTCGGAGGCGTAGCCGAGGTCGGCGGCGATCGAGGAGATCGTCGCTCCGCGGTGCTCCAGCGCCTCGGCGGCGGCGGTCATGCGCCAACGCAGGAGATAGTCGAGCGGCGGCTGCCCGACGCGTCGCCGGAAGCGCTCGGCGAAGGCGGAGCGCGACAGCCCGACGGCCTCGGCCAGCTCGGCGACGGTCCAGCGCCGGGCGCGGCTTTGATGCATGAGGCGCAGGGCCTGGCCGATCTGCGGGTCGGCGAGCGCACCGAGCCAGCCGGCGCCGGCGCCGGCGTGGCTGTCGTCCCGCGCGGCGACCGCCCGCAGCGCCTGCACGAGCAGGATGTCGGCGAGACGGTCGAGGACGAGCGCCGACCCGAGGCCGGGATCGCGGGCCTCGGCCGCCAGCATGCGGACCGCCGCGCCGAGGAGCGGGGCACCCGACCCGTCCCGGCCGTCGCCGCGCAGCACGATCAGCGGCGGCAGCGCGTCCAGCAGCAGCCCGGCGTGGCGCGAGGCGAAGACGAGCGAGCCGCCGAGCACGACGACGTCGCTGCCGAAGCCGACCCGCGCGACGCCGTCCGTGCCGCGCGCGAAGGCCGCGGCGCCGGACTGCGTCGGGCCGGTGGGCGCGCTGCCGAGCCGGTACGGGCGGCCGTTGGCCAGGACGTAGGCGTCGCCGGCGTCGAGTCGCACCGGCGCGGGCAGTCCCTCGCCCGAGAGCCAGCAGCATCCCTCCAGCACCGCCGCGAACTTCGCGTGCGGGTAGGCGTCGAAGGCGACCGCCCACGCGCCGCCGTCGTGCAGCCGCGCGGGCCGTGCGTGCTCGAGACGCAGGAGGGCAAGCACGTCGAGGATCGGATCGGTCGGGGCGGAGATTGGACGATCGAGCATGGACTCAGGACGTTAGCTCATGAATCGTCCGACATGGACGGCTAGCGTGGAGCCTTCCAGCCGACCCTGAGCCCCGGAGACACCGCCATGCCCGCACCGACACCCACGTCCGCCGCCGCGACGAGCGACCGGGCGATCCAGAACCTGATCGCGACCTACGCCGAGCTGGTCGACGGCGGCGACTTCGCCGGGCTCGGCGTCCTGTTCGCCGACGCCACGCTCTCTCTCAACGGCGGCGAGCCGCTCGCCGGCGCCGCCGCGATCGAGCGGTTCGCCCACGACACGCTGCTGACCTACGACGACGGCACGCCGCGAACCAGACACGTCATCAGCAACGTCTTCGCCGAGGTCGACGAGGCGGCCGGCACCGCGGTCGCGCGGTCGTACTTCACCGTCCTGCAGTCGCTGCCCGAGCTGCCGCTCCAGCCGATCGCCAGCGGACGGCACCTCGACCGCTACGCCCGCCGCGACGGCCGCTGGCGCTTCGCCGAGCGGCGCGTCGTGACCGACTTCACCGGCGACGTGAGCCACCACGTCCGCTCCGGGGGCGCGGGGTCGGGCCGCTAGGCGACCGCGACCGCGACGGAGGCGGCGAGGCGCGTGAGTGCCTCGGCGTCGCTGCTGCCGGGCGCGGCGTGCATCACGAGGAGCGTCTGGCCGTCGCTGCCGCCGACGGCGAGGTTCTGGAAGCGCAGGCGCAGCGGCCCGACGAGCGGGTGCAGGTACGTCTTCGCTCCCTCGAGCGCGACCTGCACGTCGTGGCGCGCCCAGAGCCGCCGGAACTCCTCGCTCTTGAGCGACAGCTCGCCGACGAGCGCGACGAGCGCGGGGTCGTCGAGGTCGCCGCCGACGGTCGAGCGGAAGTAGGCGACCGTGTCGGCGAAGACCTCCTCCAGGCCGTCGTGCAGGTCGAGGGCGTCGGGGTCGAGGAAGGTCGCGCGCAGCAGGTTCGTCCCCGGCTCGTAGGACGGCGACAGCGCCCGAGCGAGGTCGTTAGCCGCGAGCACGTCCATCCGTCGGCTCTGGACGAGCGCCGGCGTCGTCGGCCAGGCGTCGAGCAGGTCGCGCAGCGCGGGGCTGACCGTCTGCGCGGCGTCCGCCGGCGGGCGTCGCTGCGGCGGCGCGGGGCGGGCCAGCTCGTAGAGGTGCGCGACGCCGTCGTCGTCGAGCCGCAGGGCGCGGGCGAGCGCGTCGAGCACCTGCTCGGAGGGACGGTGGTCGCGGCCCTGCTCCAGCCGCACGTAGTAGTCGGCGCTGACGCCCGCGAGCAGCGCCAGCTCCTCGCGCCGCAGGCCCGGCACGCGGCGGCGGTCGTCGCACGGCAGGCCGACGTCCTGCGGGCGCAGCTGCTCGCGCCGCGCGCGCAGGAAGCAGGCGAGGGGCTTGGTGCCGTCCATCCGAGTCACGCTACACCTGCCGATCGGCGGGAAGGTGGCCCTCGCGTACCCAGGAACGCTGGGGATCTGGCGCGATCGGCGCAGCGCGCGCATGCTCGTCCGATGACTTCCACCTGGCTCATCACCGGCACCTCCAGCGGCTTCGGCCGCCTCATGACCGAGCAGCTTCTGGAGCGCGGCGACCGTGTCGCGGCGACGCTCCGCCGCCCTGAGCGGCTCGACGACCTCGCCGAGCGCTACGGCGAACGCCTCTGGCGGCGGGCGCTCGACGTGA
>JAATFK010000552.1 GCA_015655225.1 Solirubrobacterales bacterium
ACCGACGCGTGCAGCGAGCGCTGGATCGAGGGCAGCGCGACGTTGACGATCGTCACGTCGATCCCCGCCACGAACACGCTCATGCAGCACAGCGCCAGCACCAGCCGGCGCCGGCCCGGATCCACATCGGTCACGACGACCTCCTGAGACGCACAACAGTTAATAGCTCACAACCATTGTATCACCATAAGTGTCTCGCCGCTTCCCCGACGGCGTCGCGGGCGCCGAGCCAGGGATAGCCCGCTGGGCTCCGTCGCCCGCTCCCTCAGTCGCCGGCCCGCATGTCGATCACGAAGCGGTACGCGACGTCGTTGGCGGCGAGCCGCGCCATCGCCTCGTTGATCTCCTCCGGCTTCACGACCTCGACGTCGGCGGTGATCCCGTGCTCGGCGCAGAAGGCGAGCATCTCCGCCGTCTCCCGCGTGCCGCCGGATCCCGAGCTCGCGATCGACCGGCGAGCCATGGCCAACGACATCGGCGCCACGTCGAAGTGGTCGGGGATTCCCAGCGAGCAGAGCGTCCCGTCGAGCTTGAGCGTGCTCATGATCGGCGTCAACGGATGCGTGGTCGAGACCGTGTCGAGGATGAAGTCGTAGGTGTTGGCCTTCGCGGCGAGCTGCTCCTCGTCGCGCGTGAGGACCACGTCGTGCGCCCCGAGGGCGAGCGCGCCGTCGACCTTCTCCGGCGAGCTGGTGAAGGCCGTCACCTCCGCTCCGAGCGCCCGCGCCAGCTTGAGCCCGAGGTGCCCGAGGCCGCCGATCCCGACCACGCCGACGCGCGTCCCGGGCCCGACCTTCCAGTGTCTCAGTGGCGAATAGCAGGTGATGCCGGCGCACAGCAGCGGCGCCGCGCCGGCGAGGTCGAGTCCATCCGGCACGTGGTGGGCGAAGCGCTCGTCGCAGATCCCCGAGCGCGCGAACCCGCCGCGGGTCACGCTGCCGTCCACGCGATCGAGGCCGTCGTAGGTGGTCGTGGGCCCTTGCTCGCAGTAGCTCTCCATCCCGGCCACGCACGGAGCGCATTCGCGGCACGAGTCGACCATCGTGCCGACCGCGACGACGTCGCCGGGCGCGAATCCGGTCACGGCGCTGCCCACCTCGGTGACGCGGCCGACGATCTCGTGGCCTGGGACCATCGGGAAGTGCCGGCCCCACGGACCCACCATGTGCAGGTCGGTGTGGCAGATCCCGGCGTAGAGCACGTCGTAGGCGACGTCGCCTGGGCGCAGGTCGCGGAGCTCGAAGGACCAGGGCTCGAGCTGACCGTCGCGGTCCAGCGCAGCGTGAGCGGAGATCGTGCGGAGCGGGGACGGCTGGGCGGGGAGAGAGGACATCGGCGGGCAGCCTTTCAGTTCTAACCAACAGGTTGGTTAGAAAGCGTATCATCGCTCCTCTCGCATGCCCTGACGTATTCTCGAAGGGTGAAGCGCGACGCCGTTGCCACCCGTGAGCGCATCCTGGCCGCGGCGGTCGACGAGTTCGCGCGCAACGGACTGGCCGGTGCGCGGATCAACCGCATCGCCGAGCTGGCCAAGGCCAACAAGTCGCTGCTGTACCAGTACTTCGGCAACAAGGACGCGCTGTTCGACGCGGCCTTCGAGGCGGTGGTGGTCCAGACGGTCAGCGAGGTGCCGCTCGATCCCACGGACCTGGCCGAGTACGCGGCCCAGCTGTTCGACTGGCACCGCGCCCATCCGGCGCCGTTGCGCGTCGCGGCGTGGGACCGCCTCGAACGCGACGGGCTCGGCGGGACCTCGTCCCCCTTGCGGGAGGCGATTCGCGACAAGGTCGACGCCGTCGCCGCGGCTCAGGCGGCCGGCCGGATCACCGACCGCTTCTCGGCCCGCTCGCTCCTCGAGCTCGTCATCGCGATCAGCCAGAGCGGCCCCGTCGACCTCACGCAGCCCGTCAGCGTCGAGGAGGCCGCGGAGCACCGCGAGGCGATCAGGCTCGCCGTCGCCACGCTGGTCGCGCCGACGCCGTCGTGACCGCCTACCCGACCTCGAGCGGGAGCGCCGGGTCGGCGCTCCACTCGGTCAGCGAGCCGTCGTAGAGGCGCACGTCGTCGCGCCCGCCGAGCGCGAACGCGAAGACGTCGATCGTCGCCGAGATTCCGCCGCCGCAGTAGGCGACCACCGGCTCGGCGTCGGTCTCGCCGCCGTGCGAGAGCGCCGCCCGCAGCAGCTCGGGCGCGCGGAAGCGGCCCGTCTCGGGGTCGAGCAGCGTCCCGTACGGGACGCTGAGGCTGCCGGGGATGCGGCCGGGACGGCTGTAGGAGCTGGGTCCCTCGCCGCGGAAGACGGGCGCGGGCAGCGCGTTGACGAGACAGGCGCTCGCCTCGCCGCCGACGATCGCCTCCACGTCGCGCCGCGTCGCCAGCAGCTCCGGTCGCTCTCGCGCGACGAACGTCGCCGGCGGATGCGCCACCGCCTCGCTCGACAGCGGAAGGCCGGCGGCGCGCCACGCCCCCAGCCCGCCGTCGAGCACGCTGACCGCGTCGAACCCGAAGTAGCGCAGCAGCCACCAGAGCCGCGTCGCCCACATCGGCGACTCCTGCGCGTAGGCGACGACGTGCGTGCCATCCCCGATCCCGAGCGCCCCGGCCTCGCGCGCGAACCGCTCCGGGGTCGGCAGCGCGAACGGGAACGGCGCGTCCGGATCGGCGAGCGCGCCCGCCACGTCGGCGAAGCCCGCCCCCGGGATGTGGCCCGACTCGTACGCATCACGCCCGCTGACGACGGCGTACGGCCCGCCCTCCGGCGGCCGCGCCAGCACGACCGACGCGTCGAGGACCCGCAGCGCCGGGTCGTCGAGGCGCTCGCGCAGCTCGGCGACGGAGACCAGCAGCGGGAGGTCGTCGCTCACGGGCGCTCCCCCGCGGTCCCGGCCGCCGGCTCGTCGACCGGATCGGTCCGTCCCCGCAGCGCCGCGCGCAGGCGTGACTCGTAGGCGGCGAACTGCGGCGACTCCTCGATCGCGAGCGTCCGCGGTCGCGGCAGGTCGATCTCGACGACCGCCGCGATCCTCCCCGGCCGCGGCGACATCACGTAGACGCGGTCGGCGAGGAAGACCGCCTCGGGCACGTCGTGCGTGATCAGCACGACGGTCGAGCCGACCTCGTCCCAGACGTCGAGCAGCCACTGCTGCAGGTCACCGCGCGTGATCCCGTCGAGCGCGCCGAACGGCTCGTCCAGCAGCATCGCCGGCTTGCCCATCAGGACGGTCCGCAGGAACGCGGCCCGTTGGCGCATCCCGCCCGAGAGCTGCCACGGCCACGCGCGCGCGAACTCGCCGAGCCCGAAGCGCTCCAGCAGCGGCAGCGCCCGCTCGCGCGCCTGCGCGCGCGGGACACCGGCCAGCTCGAGCCCGATCGTCGCGTTGTCGATCACGCGTCTCCACGGCAGCAGGCCGTCGCGCTGGGGCATGAACGCGCAGACCCCGAGCCGCTTGGGCGTCTGCACGCCGTCGATCAGCACCGCGCCGTCGCTCGCGTCCTCCAACCCGGCGAGGATGTGGAAGATCGTGCTCTTGCCGCAGCCGCTCGGCCCGATCACGGCGACGAACTCGCCCGGCTCGGCGGTCAGGTCGACGCCGTCGAGCACCGTGAGCGCGCTGCCGTCGGCCTGCGAGAAGCGCTTGCGCAGGTCCCGCAGCTCCAGTCGCGCTCCGGCGCTCATGGCGTCCCCGTAGCGCTCGCGGGCCGGCGCCACGGCAGCGCGAGCCGTTCGAGCACGGTGACGATCGCGAACAGCAGCAGCGTGAGGATCGCGGTGACGAGCACGGCGCCGAAGACGAGGTCGGTGCGGAAGGCGTTCTTCGCGGTCGTCATGTAGACGCCGAGGCCCTGCTGGGCGCCGACGAACTCCGCCACGATCGCGGAGACGAACGAGTAGGTGACGGCGACCTTCAGTCCGGTGAAGAACTGCGGGATCGCGCTCGGCACGCGGACGCGGAGCAGCAGCTGCAGGCGGCTCGCGCCCATCGTGCGCAGGAGGTTGGTGGCGTCGACGTCGGCGGACGCGAGCCCCTGCACGAGCCCGACCGCGATCGCGAAGAAGGTGAACAGCGCGACGAGCGCGATCTTCGGCAGCGGGCCGAAGCCGAACCAGATCACGACGAGCGGGGCGAGCGCGATGATCGGCAGCGTCTGCGACGCGACCATCAGCGGGTAGATGCTGCGCCGCACGGTGCGCGAGGAGTCGATCGCGACCGCCAGCACGACCGCGACGACGATCGCCGCGAGGATGCCGAAGATCGCCTCTCTCGTCGTCGTCCAGGCGGCCGGCCAGAGGTTCGAGCGGTCCTGCCAGGTCGATCTGACGACGAGGTCGGGACCCGGCAGCACGTCGGAGGCGGCGTGGACCAGCGCGCCGACCCCGGCCCACAGCCCGACGACCACGGCGAGCACTAGCGCGGGCGGCCAGGCGTTCGCGAGACGGCGGCTCCAGCGGCGGCGCGGTGGCGGGGCGGCGATTACGCTCATCTGCGGAAGGGTAGCGGCGATGTGGTTATTGTGTACTTTCCCGGTCGGCTTTGACTGGAACCTCACCATTCCTCCGCTACCGTCACCAGTGAATCCCCGGAAAGGCACCCGCATGTCCATGATCCGCATCCGCCAGCTGCTCGCCGCGACGGCCACGCTCGCCGTCACCGTCACGCTGGCCGCGTGCGGGTCGAGCAACTCCAGCAGCACCACGCCCTCCGCCGCCGCGCCCGCCAGCACCGGCGCCGCGACCACGGGCACGAGCGCCGCGACGACCGCCGCCCCCCCCAAGACCGAGACCGTCCGGATCGCGCTCGACTACTCGCCGAACGTCGACTACCTCGGCATCTACACGGCGATCGAGAGAGGCTTCTTCGCGAGAGAGGGGATCGATCCGAAGATCATCCCCTACGCCAACACGCCCGCCGAGCCGCTGATCAAGGCGGGCAAGACCGACCTCGCGATCAGCTATCCGCCGGACGTCATCATCAACCGCGCGCAGGGGCTCAAGTACAGAGCCGTCGGCGCGCTCGTGGCGCACAACACGACGGCGCTCGCGGTGCTCGCCTCCTCGAAGTACACGAGCCTCGCGCAGCTCAACGGCACGCTCTACGGCGGCTTCGGGATCGCGAGCGACCCGCCGATCATCTCGGCGATCCTCAAGAGCGCCGGCGTCGCCAAGCCAAGCTTCAAGCAGGTCGTGCTGAACACCGACGTGATCACCGCGCTGTCGAAGAACCGGATCCAGTACACCGCCGTCTTCGGCGGGATCGACGACGTGACGGCCGGGCTGCAGGGCGTCAAGCTCCGCACCTTCCCCTACCGCGACGCGCTCGGCGCCGCCGGCGACTACCCGAACGCCGTCTACGTCGCCAGCGACGACGAGATCGCGAACAGAGGGCCGATCCTGAGACGCGCCCTGACGGCGCTCGCGGAGGGCTACGAGTACTCCGTCGCGCACCCCGCCGAGGCCGAGCAGCTCCTCATCAGAGACAACGAGACGGCGCTCTCGAAGAGCACCGAGATCGTGCAGAGAACCGGCGACGCGACCGTGAGACAGTTCCTCGACCCGCAGGGCCACTGGGGTCCGCTGACCGACGAGGACTTCTCCGGGTTGACGAGAATCCTCGTCGGCGGCGGCGTCGTGAAGGGCACGGCGCCCGCGCCCTCCGACCTCTACACGAACGCACTGCTCCCCAACGCCGGCTGAGCCGATGAGCGACGACCGCATCCGCCTGCACGCGCTGCGGCAGTCGACCGTAGGGCACACGGCGATCGGGCTCTGGCGCCATCCCGACAGCCGTGCGCACCAGTACCGCGACCTGTCGTTCTGGCTGGAGACCGCGCGGATCCTCGAACGGGGGCGCTTCGACGCTCTGTTCGTGGCCGACGCGCTCGGGCCGCTGGAGGTCTACGAGGGCCGGGTCGACGCGGCGCTGCGGGACGGGATCCAGACGCCGACCGACGACCCGCTGCTGACGATCAGCGCGATGGCGGCGGCGACCGAGCACCTCGGCTTCGCCGTCACCGTCTCCTCGACCTACGAGCGGCCCTACCAGTTCGCCCGCAAGATGACGACGCTCGACCACCTGACGCAGGGGCGGATCGGGTGGAACATCGTCACCTCCGCGCTCGACAGCGCCGCCCGCAACCTCGGGCTCGAGCGCCAGATCCCCCACGACGAGCGCTACGTGATCGCGGAGGAGTTCATGGAGGTCGTCTACAAGCTGTGGGAGGGCAGCTGGGAGGACGACGCGGTCGTGCGCGACGTGGCCGCCGGGGTCTTCGCCGACCCCGCGAGAGTGCATCCGATCGCCCACGAGGGAACGCACTACAAGGTGCCGGGGATCGCCCTCTCGGAGCCGTCGGCGCAGCGCACCCCCGTGCTCTACCAGGCCGGCACCTCGCCGGCCGGCAAGGCGTTCGCGGCGCGGCACGCCGAGGGCGTCTTCCTCAGCACCTACGACCCCGCGATGGCGCGCGGGCTGGTGGAGGACGTGCGCGCGCGGGCGGCCGCGGCGGGTCGCGATCCGGCGTCGCTGAAGTTCCTCTCGATCGTGACCGTGATCGTGGCCGAGGACGACGGGACCGCGCAGGCGAAGTACGAGGACTACCGCCGCTACGCGAGCCTCGAGGGCGCGCTCGCCCGCTACAGCGCGCTGATGCACATCGACCTCTCCCAGCTCGACCCCGACGTGCCGCTGGAGTACGTCGAGACCGACGGGATCCGCGGGATGGTCGAGGTCTTCACGCGCATGGACCCGACGCGCACCTGGACCCCACGTGCGATCGCCGAGTTCGTCGGCGTCGGCGGCGGCGGGCCGGTGCTCGTCGGCTCGCCGGCGACGGTCGCCGACGGGCTGGAGCGGTGGATCGAGGAGTCGGGGGTCGACGGCTTCAACGTCGCCGACCCGGTCCCGCCGGTCACGCTGCGCGACTTCGTCGACCTGGTCGTGCCGGAGCTGCAGCGCCGCGGACGCGTCTGGACCGAGTACGAGGGCGCGACGCTGCGCGAGCGCTTCCATGGCGTCGGGCAGGCACGCGTGCGCGACGACCATCCCGCCGCCGGCTACCGCGCGGTTCCGGCCGGTCGATGACGGGTCGCCGGCCGCTCGTCTTCGGCGCGTTCACGGGCGTCGGGCTGCCGAACCACGGGCCCGGCCTGTGGTGGCATCCGGATGCCGGGCGGATCGACCACAACGACCTCTCCGCCTGGCAGGAGCTGGCGCGCTCGCTCGAACGGGCGCGCTTCGACCTGCTGTTCCTCGCCGACGCGGTCGGCTCCTACGACGTCTACCGCGGCTCGCGCGACCAGACGATCCGCGACGCGATCGGGCTGCCCTCGAACGACCCGTCGGTGCTGATCTCGGCGCTCGCGGCGAGCACCGAGCAGCTGGGGCTGGCGTTCACGAGCGCGACGCTCCAGGAGCATCCCTTCAACCTCGCGCGCAAGCTCTCGACGCTCGACCACTTCACGCGCGGGCGGGTCGGCTGGAACATCGTCACGAGCTACGCCGAGAACGCCTCGCGCAACTTCGGGCTCGACGGCCTGCGGGACCACGACGAGCGCTACCTCCAGGCCGAGGAGTACGTCGAGGTGACCTACCGGCTGTGGGAGGACAGCTGGGAGGACGACGCCGTGCTGCGCGACGGGGAGCGGCGGATCTGGGCCGATCCCGCCCGCGTGCACCCGATCGAGCACCACGGCCGCTGGTACGACGTCGCCGGTCCGCACCTGCCCGACCCCTCGCCGCAGCGCACGCCGCTGCTGTTCCAGGCCGGCTCCTCGGAGGCCGGGCGCGCGTTCGCCGCGCGTCACGCGGAGGGCGTCTTCCTGATCGCGTTCGACCCCGCCGGCGCGGAGCGGCACGTGCGCGACGTGCGCCGGCGCGCGGTCGCCGCTGGCCGCCGCGCCGACGATCTCCTGTTCCTGCAGGGGCTGTGGTTCGTGGTCGGCTCGACCGAGGAGGAGGCACGGAGGCGCGAGGGGGAGCTGCTCGAATGGGTCAGCCTCGAGGGCGTGCTCGCGGACCTCAGCGGCAAGCTCGGGATCGACCTCGCCGGGATCGAGCTGGACCGGCCGCTCGGGGACCTCCAGGTCGCCGGGGTGCAGGGGATCGTGGAGAGCCTGCGCGCGAGCCGGCCCGACGGCGGCGGGACCTTCCGCGACCTCGTCCTGCACCTGCTGTCCGCGCGCGTCGTCGGCACGCCGGAGCAGATCGCCGACGAGCTGGAGCGCTGGCGGGCGGCCGGGATCGACGGGATCAACGTGATGGACGTGCCCGCCCACGGCGCCTTCCACGACTTCGCCGAGCACGTCGCGCCGGTCCTGCGCGAGCGCGGGCTGATGCAGCGCGAGTACCGCCCGGGGACGCTGCGCGAGAAGCTGTTCGGGCGAGGGCCGCGGCTGCCCGAGACGCACCCGGCGCGCGCCGGCGCGCGCTCGCGGCGGGAGGTGGTCGCGTGAGCCCCGTGCGGATCCTGCTGGAGTACTTCCACCCGTGGCCGAACTCGACCGGGCTCCACGTCGCCTCCGCCGCCGGCTGGTTCCGCGACGCCGGGCTCGACGTGGAGATCACCGTCGTGGACCCGCTGCGCGGCGACTCGCTGGAGGCGTTGCAGCGCGGCGAGACCGACTTCGCCGTCTTCCCCAGCAACCGCCTGCTGGTGCGCCGCGAGCTGGGGCAGCCGCTCGTCGGGATCGCCGCGATCAACCACCGCGGGATGGAGACGATCCAGACGCTGCGCCGGACCGGGATCACGCGCCCGCGCGACCTCGCGGGCCGGCGCGTCTCGCTCAACCCGACGCCGCGCGGGGTGGCGATGCTGCGCCACCTCGTGGAGGTCGACGGCGGCGACCCCGACGCGGTGGTGCTGGTCGACAGCGGCGTGCGCGAGCTGGGCGCCGACGAGATCGCCGCCGGCGTGATCGATGCGAGCTTCGGGGGCTACTGGGCCTGGGACCTGCTGTTCGGCACCACGCCACAGGAGGAGCGGATCGTCTGGCCGGTCGACACGATCGGCGCGCCGCCCTACCACAGCTACCTGCTCGGGACGCGGGAGGCGACGGTCGAGCGCGACCCGCAGCTGGTGCGCGCGCTGCTCGCCGCGACCGAGCGCGGCTACCGCGACGCGATCGCCGACCCCGAGCGCGCGCTGGCGGTCCTGGAGCGCGTGATCGCCTACTTCCCGACAGCGGTGCTCGCGCGCTCGCTGGAGCTGGTCGCGCCGACCTGGACGCACGACGGTCGCTGGGGGCAGCAGCGCGTCGAGCTGCTGGAGCCGTATGCCGCGTGGCTCGCCGAGTCCGGCGTGCTGCGCTCGCCCGACGCCTGGATCGGCGCGACGACGAACGAGCTGCTGCCATGAGCGGCGCCGTTCTCCCAGACGGGGCGCGCGCCCTGATCGACACGCCCGAGTTCGCGGTGCTGTCGACCGCCAACCCCGACGGCAGCCACCACCTCTGTGTGATGTGGGTCGCGCGCGACGGCGACGCGCTGCTGATGGCGACCAGACGCGGCCGGCCTCAGCACCGCAACCTGCTCGCCGACCCGCGCGCGACGGTGCTCGTCTACTCGCGCACGAGACCG
The DNA here is from genome assembly GCA_015655225.1 of Solirubrobacterales bacterium. Classification (GTDB taxonomy): domain Bacteria; phylum Actinomycetota; class Thermoleophilia; order Solirubrobacterales; family Solirubrobacteraceae; genus Conexibacter. The sequence continues at coordinate 9,573 of JAATFK010000552.1, forward strand.
ACGAGCTTCGTCCAGATCCGTGGCGTCGCGTCGTTTCCCGACCTCGACGCGGGCGCGCTGATCGGGTCGCTCTCGCACGCGTACACGGGGACGCCGCACGACACGCCGATCGAGGATCCTGAGCGGGTGGCGATCCGCATCGACCCGTCGCACGTCGTCTTCCGCCCGTGAGCGCGGACGCGGTCGACCGGCTGGCGTCGCTCGCTCGCGCGGCGGCGGCGGCGCGCACCGAGCCCGGCACGGCGATCGTCGCGATCGACGGCCGCTCGGGCGCCGGCAAGTCGACGCTCGCCGGCCGGCTCGCGCGCGCGCTCGACGCCCCGCTGCTGTCGATGGAGGAGCTGTACCCCGGCTGGGACGCGCTCGAGGAGGGGATCGAGGTGCTCGCGGACGAGGTGCTGGCGCCGCTGGCGGCCGGCCGCGCGGCGCGCGTGCCGCGCTACGACTGGGCCGCCGGCCGTTGGGCGCAGGAGCGCGTCGAGCTGATGCCGCCACCGCTGCTCGTCGTGGACGGCGTCGGCTCCGGCGCCCGCGCGCCGGCGCGCTACGTCTCGCTGCTGGTGTGGGTCGAGCTGGACGCGCGCGTCCGTCGCGAGCGCCTGCTGGGCCGCCGCGACGCCGAGCTCTACGGTCCCCACTGGGACCTCTGGGCCGAGCAGGAGGAGGCGATGCTCGCGCGCGAGCGCACCGCCGAGCGGGCCGACGTGGTGATCGAGGCGCGGGACCTGGAGGCCTGAGCGGACAGCTCGAAGCGCGCTAGCGTGCTTGTCGGCCGACAAGCAACTTAGGGGGACCCGATGACTCAGTCCAGCGGAGCGGACGTGCCGATCGTCCTGGTCCACGGCAATCCGGAGATCGACGCGGTCTGGGACCTGCTGGCGGCGCGACTGGTCGAGGCGGGCCGCGACGAGCCGCTGCGGCTCTCGCCACCCGGGTTCGGCGCGCCGGCGCCCGACGGGTTCGGCGCGACCGCGGCGGACTACCGCGCGTGGCTGGTCGCCGAGCTGGAGGCGATCGGCGAGCCGGTCGACCTGGTCGGCCACGACGTCGGCAGCGGCCATGCGATCGGCGTGGCGATCAGCCGGCCGGACCTCCTGCGCAGCTGGACCGTCGACGGCCTCGGCGTCTTCGATCCCGGCTACGAGTGGCACGAGCTCGCGCGGGTGTGGCAGACGCGCGGCGCCGGCGAGGCCTGGATCGCCGACCACCTCACGCAGAGCGACGAGGAGCGGGCGGCGTTCCTCGTCGACCACGGCATGGACCCGTCGATCGCCGCCCGCGTCGCGGCCGGCTTCGACGCGGCGATGGGTGCCTGCATCCTGCGCCTCTACCGCTCCCGGCTCCCGGCCGACCTGGCCGGCACCTCGGCCGACCTCGGCGCCCTGGCGGCGCGTCCCGGCCTCGCGATCCTGGCGAGCGCCGACGTCCTCGTCGGGACCGCCGAGCAGCGGCGGCGCTCCGCCGCGCGGGCCGGCGCCGCCGTCGCCGAGCTGCCGGGCCTCGGGCACTGGTGGATGACCCAGGAGGACGGCCGCCCGGCCGCCGAGGCGCTGACGGCGTTCTGGTCGTCGCTCGCGCCGTGACCGGCGCCCCCACGCGGCGCCGGACGCAGGCCGAGCGGCGCGCCGAGGCGGAGCGGCGCGTGCTGGAGGCGGCGCGGGAGGTGATCGGCGAGCACGGCGTCGGCGCGGTCACCTTCGCCGCGGTCGGGGCGCGGGCCGGCTACAGCCGCGGGATCGTCACCCACCACTTCGGCAGCCGCCGCGGGCTGATGGAGGCCCTGGCCCGCTCCCTGCAGGGGCTCGTCCCACCGGCGCCCGCCGAGCTGGACGGCCGCGAGCGCGTGCTCGCGCAGGTCGACCTCTACCTCGCGACCCTGGAGCACCACCCGCGCGACACCCGCGTGTTCGCGATGCTGTGGGCCGAGGCGATCGCCGGCGATCCCGACCTGCGCCCGATCTTCGCCGAGCGCGACGCCGACTTCCGCGACAGCTTCGCGCGCGCCCTGCGCACGGCCGCCGCCGACGGGACCGGCGCCGGCCTCGATCCCGACGCGGCGGCGATGGCGATCGTCGGCCTCCTGCGCGGCGTCGGCCTGCAGTTGGTGCTCGTCGAGAAGGCGCCGGACTTCGCGCGCCTGCGTCAGACGATCGCCCTGCTGCTGGGGACGGGCCTCGGCTGAAGCCCCGTCACCGAGCGGCAACCCAAGATTCCCCTCCGGAGATCTCAACTCTGGTAGTTCGTACCAACTTATTGAGCAATGAGCGCGGGATCGCGCCGGAGGTCATCTCATGCCTGGTAGCACGACGCGCACCGCCCCCATCGGGCATGGCGGCGCTCCGCCGCTCCGGTCGGAGGCCGCATCGTCGCCGAGGTCTCGGCCGGCCTGTGCTTCGGCGATCCGCTCTCCCACCTCACGTCCAGCCGACTCGAGCCGTCCCAGTCCTGACCGAAAAGCCCGTGGAGACGGAATAATCTGGAATGCAGTAAAAAGAGTCGGCCAACGCGCCAACATCCAGAGTAAACGCCCAAACCGCCTCGAAGCGCCGGACATGAAGCCCAAACGCTCACTCAGGCCGCTGGCCGCGGCGCTCATCGTCGTCGCGGGCCTTGTGGCCCTGCCCGGCGCGGCGTCCGCCGCCTCGACGCCCAGACGCATCTACGCGTGCGTGACGAGGACGTACAACACGCTCAACCTCACGACGCAGAACGGTCACTGCGCAGACGGGCAGTTCAAGGTCTCGTGGTCGGTCTCCGGCACCGCCGGCCCGAGAGGCGCCACCGGTCCGAGAGGGCAGAGAGGGCCGAGAGGCGACAGAGGCGACACCGGCCCGAGAGGCGCGAACGGGGCGAACGGCCCGGCGGGCGCGAACGGGGCGACCGGTCCGGCCGGCCCCACCGGCGCGATCGGCCCGATCGGCCCGATCGGGCCGACCGGCCCGACCGGCCCGGCCGGCACGTCGGGCTCCCCCGACACGCCCGCGCAGGTGCTCGCGAAGCTGCTCCAGGTCGACGGCTCCGGCTCCGGCCTCGACGCCGACCTCCTCGACGGCCAGGACAGCAGCTCCTTCCAGCAGCGCGTGACGGGCACGTGCTCGACCGGGGGGTTCGTCCAGTCGGTCGGGGCGGACGGCACGGTCGGGTGCGCACAGGCGATCACCGTGCCGCTCAACCTCACGCAGCCCTCGACGACCGACGACGCGCTCGACGTCTCGATCCCGAACGCGGGCTCCAGCGGCCGCGCGATCAGCGTCGACAACGAGGGCGTCGGCACCAGCGTGTTCTCCAACACCGTCGGCGGCAACTCGATCTGGGGCGTCGTCGGCTCGATATCGGCAGCGGCGGTGATCGGCGACTCCTCGAGCGGCGAGGCGGTCGTCGGGCGTCAGAACGGCGCGATCTGCAACAGAAACATAGGCAGATGCAACGGGATAGGCGCGGTCGTCGGCCGGGCCGACGGTGACGGCGGCTACGGCGTGCGCGGCTTCCAGACCTCCCCGAACGGCGGCTACGGCGTGATCGGCCAGACCGGCATCAGCGGCGGCACCGGCGTCGGCGTCCGCGGCGAGAACGTCAACGCCGCGAACAACGACAACGCGGTCGAGGCGGTCACGAACGGCAACGGCTCCGCGCTGTTCGCCCAGGGCAGAACGACGGCGGCGACGTTCAACGGGGCCGTCCAGATCAACGGCGACCTCACCGTCACCGGCACGAAGAGCGGGTTCAGAATCGACGACCCGCGCGCCCGGACGCAGCGGACGCTCACCTCCACGCCGGTCGAGACGAACACGCTCATCGTCACCTACAGCGGCAACGTCACGACCGACGCCCACGGCAGCGCGACCGTCCACCTGCCGTCCTACGGCGCCGCGATCGCGGGCGACTGGCGCTACCAGCTGACGCCGATCGGGCAGTTCGGCCAGGCGATCGTCGGCCACGAGGCCGACGCCGGCGGGGCGTTCACGATCCGCACCTCGCACCCGCGCATGAAGGTCTCGTGGTCGGTCGTCGGCATCCGCCACGACCCGGAGGCGAGACAGGACGCGATCGTCCCGATCGCCCCGAAGACGGGCAGAGCGCGCGGTCGCTACCTCGACCCGGCGCTCTACGGCAGACCGTCCTCGCTGGCGGTCACCCCGCCGCTCAAGACGACCGCCCCCGCGGGGAAGGGAGCGAAGGCGGCAGCGGCGCAGCCGCGCCTCGCCTCCTCGCGCTGAGCGCGCGCACCGCGCCACACCGCGCACCCACGCAGTGAACGAAGCCCCCGCCCCGGCGGGGGCTTCGTCGTCCCCGGACCGCCCGCGGAGCGCACGCGCCCCTACCTCCCGCGTAATCGACCAGCCGCGCGCGTCCTGTGACCGTGCTCGCATGAGCACCGACCAGACGATCTCACCCACCGCCGCCCCGCCGCAACCGGCCTGGGCGCGCCTGCGCCGTCATCCCTTCGCACCACTGCTGGTGCTGCTGGCGGCGACCTTCATGTTCGTCCTCGACTTCTTCATCGTGAACGTCGCGCTGCCGGCCGTGCAGACCGACCTGTCGGCCAGCTCCGGCGCGATCGAGTGGGTCGTCGCCGGCTACGGGCTCACGCTCGCGGTCGGCCTCGTGACCGCCGGCCGGCTCGGCGACCGCTATGGGCGCCGGCGCATGTTCGCCCTCGGCCTCGCGCTCTTCACGCTCGCCTCCGCCGCGTGCGGCGTCGCCCCCGACGCGACGACGCTCGTGATCGCCCGCCTCGCCCAGGGACTCTCAGCCGCGCTGCTGAGCCCACAGGTGCTGTCGATCGTCGGCGTCACCTACGACGGCGAGGCGCGCCTCAAGGCGCTCAGCGCCTACGGGTTGGTGATGGGCCTCGCGGCGGTCGGCGGCCAGCTCATCGGCGGCGCGCTCGTGCAACTCGACGTGCTCGGCCTCGACTGGCGCGCGTGCTTCTTGATCAACGTGCCGATCGGGCTCGCCGCGCTCGCGCTGACGCCAAGCCTCGTCCCGGAGTCGCGCGCCGCCGGCGCCAGCCGCCCCGACCTTGCCGGCACCGTCCTGCTGACCGCCGGCCTGACGGCGATCGTCCTCCCGCTCGTCGAGGGCCGCCAGCACGACTGGCCGGCCTGGACCTGGCTCTCGCTCGCGGCCGCGCCGCTGCTGCTCGGCGCGTTCGTCGCGCACCAGCGGTGGCTGAGCCGTCGCGGCGGCGCGCCGCTCGTGCCGCCGGCGCTGTTCCGGGCGCGCGCGGTCTCCGCCGGGCTGGGAACGCAGCTCGCGCTCTGGTGCGGCCAGGCGTCGTTCTTCCTCGTGCTCGCGCTCTACCTGCAGCAGGGTCGCGGCCTCGACGCGCTCGACGCCGGCCTCGTCTTCACGGTGCTCGCCGCCACCTACCTGCTGGCGTCGCTGCGCGCGCCCGCCCTGACGATGCGCTTCGGACGGGCGCTGCCGGGCGTCGGCGCGCTCACGCTCGTCGCCGGCCACGCCGCCCTCGCCCTCGCGCTCGCGGCCGGTGGGACCCATGTCGCGCTCGTGGGGCTGCTGCCGGGCCTGCTGCTCGTCGGCGCCGGGATGGGCCTCTGCATCACGCCGCTCGTGACGACCGTGCTGTCGACCGTCGAGCCGGCCAGCGCGGGCGCGACCTCCGGCCTGCTCTCGACGATGCAGCAGGTCGGCGGAGCGGTCGGCGTCGCCGTGATTGGCGTCGTCTTCTTCGGCAGCGCGGTCCACGGCGCCGGCCACGCCTTCGAGCTGAGCGAACTGCTGCTGGCCGGGCTCGCGCTCGTCACGGCGGCGCTCTCGCGGCTGCTGCCGCGCGCGGCGGGCGCGGCGGGCGCGCGTCAGCCGCGCGCGTAGACGCTCGCCGGCCGGGGCAGGCCGAGCAGCTCGCGGAAGGTCGCGCCCTCGTACTCCCGCCGCAGCAGGCCCCGCCGCTGCAGCTCCGGCACGACCAGGTCGACGAACAGGTTGAGGCCGCCGGGGAGGTACGGCGGGCAGATGTTGAAGCCGTCGGCCGCGCCCGCCGTGACCCACGCCTCGATCAGGTCGGCGACGCGGACCGCGTCGCCGACCACGAGCCGATGGCCGCGTCCGCTGGCACGGAAGAAGTCGCGCAGCGCGCCGACCGTCGCGACCGGACGGCCGGTCGCGTCCTGCGCCAGCGCGACGTACGCGCGGGCGCGCGCGTGCGCGGGCCCGTCGAGCGCGGGCAGCGGGTCGGCCAGCCCTCTCGCGGTCAGGTCGACGCCGGCCGCGTCCGAGAGCGGTCGCAGGTCGTCGTCGCCCACCACGAGCGCGTTCAGCTCGTCGTAGGTCCGCTGGGCCTCGGCGAGCGTCGCGCCGACGATCGGCACGAGCCCGGGCATCACCGCGAGCTGGTCCGGGTCGCGCCCGTGCGCGGCGGCGCGACGGCGCAGGTCCTCGCGGAACGCGCGCGCCTCGGGGATCGCCGTCTGCGCCGTGAAGACGACGTCGGCGACGCGCGCGGCGAAGTCGCGGGCGCGCTCGGAGGTCCCCGCCTGCACGATCGGCGGGCGGCCCTGCGGCGGGCGCGGCACGTTCAGCGGCCCGGCGACGGAGAAGAAGCGGCCGCGATGGCCGACGGCGTGGACCTTCGCCGGGTCGGCGAACGCGCCGGTCGCCTTGTCGCGCGGGAGCGCGTCGTCCTCCCACGAGTCCCACAGCTCCTGCACGACCGCGACCAGCTCCTCCGCGCGGTCGTAGCGCTCCTCGGTCTCGGCGTGCTGCTCGCGGCCGAAGTTGAGCGCCGCGCGCCCGTCGGCGCCGGTCACGACGTTCCAGGCGACCCGCCCGCCGCTGAGGTAGTCGAGCGAGGCGAGCATGCGCGCGACGTGGTACGGCTCGGCGTACGTCGTGTTCGCGGTCACGACGAGCCCGACCGAACGGGTCGCGGCGGCGATGCTCGCCATCATGGTGAACGGCTCGAGCCGCGCCATCTGGGAGGGGAAGCGGTCCTGCATCTCGACGCCGGTCGCGAGCGCGTCGCCGAGGAAGAAGAAGTCGAAGCGGCCGCGCTCGACCGTCTGCGCGACGCGGTGCAGGAACGCGGGGTCGACGGCCCCGTCCGCGCGCGCCTGCGGCAGCCGCCAGCCGGCGGGGTGGTAGCCGGCCGCGAAGAGGAAGAGGCCGAGGCGGGCCTGGCGCCGGGCGGGCGCGGCATCGGCGGCCGGGACGCGCGGACCGGCGCCGTCGCCCGCGTCGTCCGGGCCGACGCCGCCGCCCGACGTGCCGCTCACGCCGCGCCCGCCCCGTCGCCCCACTCCGCCACCGCGACCGCCAGCGCCGCCCCCACGTCCGCCTCGCGACCGAGCGTCCGCAGCCCGAGGCCGAGCGCCGCGAGCGCCTCGCCGACGGCCGCGAGCCGGGCGCCGTCGCCGGTGTGCCCGATCCGCAGCGCCTGAGAGGCGAGCGGGCCGGGCGCGAGCGCGAGCAGTCCCACCGCCGGGTCCGCGAGCGCGGGCCGGGCGGCTGCCAGCAGCGCGTCGGGCGCGATCCCGGGCGGCGCCGTCAGCAGCGTCGCCACCGCCGCCGCGTCGTCGTCGGACGCGACCCACGGCACCACGCCGAGCGCCCGCAGCCCGGCGCGCGCGGCGTCGCGCGCCAGAGCGTGGCGCCGCACCGCGCCGTCGATCCCCTCGGCCGCGCGCGCGGCGAGCATCGTCTCCAGGCCGCGCAGCTCCAGATGGTGGGGGATCACCGGCAGGGCAGCGCGGCCGGCGTCGAGCCAGTCGCGCTTCCAGTCGAGCAGCGAGAGGATCGAGTCGCGCGGAGCGCCGGGGTTGCCCGCGATCCGCTCCCAGCCGTCGTCGGAGACGACGACCCCGCAGACGCCCGAGGGTCCCGCCAGCGCCTTCTGGAAGCCGAGCGCGACGAGGTCGAGGCCCCACGCGTCGATCGCCAGCTCCTCCGCGCCGACCGACGCGACCGCGTCGACGAGGACGAGCGCGCCCGCCTCGTGGGCGAGCGCGGCGATCTCCCGCACCGGGTTCACGACGCCGGTCGCGGCCTCCGCGTGCACGACGCTGACGAGGTCGTACCGGCCGGCCTCCAGCGCCGAGGCGACCGACTCCAAGGCGATCGCGCGGTCGAACGCGACGGCGACCGCCTGCACCTCCGCGCCGCCGGCCGCGAGCCAGCGCCCGATCACCTGGCCGTAGGGCCCGGTGACGACATTGAGCACGCGCGTGCCGGGGCCGCCGAGGCCGCGCGCCAGCGCCTCCAGCGCGAGGATCGCCTCGCCCTGCAGCAGCAGCACCTCGCGGCTCGTCCCCAGCAGTCGCGCGAGCGCGTCCTCGGCGGCGGCGTACTCGGCGGCGCCGACGGGCCGCGCGTTGGCGGGAACGGCGGTCATGCCATCACCTCTCTCGAGCTCGATCGTCCTTCGTCACGGAAGTGGCAGGCGGCGCGGCGGTCGCCGCCGTCGGAAGCGGGCAGCAGCGCCGGCACCACGACCCGGCAGCGGTCCTCCGCGCGCGGGCAGCGGGGGTGGAAGACGCAGCCGCTCGGCCGCTAGCCGCCGCCCGGCGGCTCGCCTCTCAGCCGCACCGCCGGCTCGGCGCCG
>JAATFK010000427.1 GCA_015655225.1 Solirubrobacterales bacterium
CGCGAGGCCGATCGCGTCGAGCGTGCCGGCTCTCTCCTTCTCGGGGAGGTTGCGCGGCAGCAGTCTGATCGCGGCGATGAACGCGACGATCCCGACCGGGACGTTGACAAAGAAGATCCACTCCCAGCCGGCGTGCTCGAGCAGCAGGCCGCCGATCGTCGGCCCGAAGACCGGCGCGAGGATCACGGGGACGCCGATCGCGCTCATGATCTTGGGGAGGTTGCGGGGGCCGGCGGCGCGGACGAGGATCATCTGGCCGACGGGCGTCAGCAGGCCGCCGCCGATGCCCTGGAGCACGCGGAAGAAGATCAGCTCGGGCGCGGACGTGGCGAAGCCGCAGAGCACGGAGCCTGCGGTGAAGAGGACGAGCGAGACCATGTAGAGCCGGCGGGCGCCGAAGCGCGTCGCGGCCCAGCCGGAGATCGGGATGACCGCCGCGAGCGAGAGCAGGTAGCCGGTCGCGACCCATTGGATGTCGGTCAGCGAGGCGTGGAGCTGGGTGTGGAGGTCGTCGAGCGCGACGTTGACGATCGTCGTGTCGAGGACCGACATGATCATTCCGAGCACGACGACGACGACGATGCGCCAGACGTGCGGCTCGATCCGCGAGGAGATCGAGGCGGAGGGTGTGGCGGCTGGGGTGGAGGCTTCGCTCATTCCGGGGGGCCCTTCTGTCAAGCAGGCACTGCTGCGGGAGATTGCTTCGGTAAGAAAATATTAGCCAAAAAACCTTTCGGCGACAAATTTGTTTCTGTTCATCTGACAGCGGCCGGCCCACGCGTCGCGAGCGACCCGGCTACCCTGGCCCGCCGTGCCCTCCTCGCCTCGCCTTCGCGCTCTGCTCGGTCGCATCGCGGTCGACGTCACGCCGCTGCGCGCCTCGCGCGACCTGCGGCTGCTGGTGATCGGCAACTTCGTCACGACGCTCGGGACCCAGGCGACGCTCGTCGCGCTGCCCTACCAGCTCTACGTCGAGACGCGCTCGCCGTTCCTGACCGGCCTGCTGGGCGCGTTCGAGCTGGGACCACTCGTCTCGATGTCGCTGTTCGGCGGCGCGCTCGCGGACCGGATGGACCGCAGACGGCTGCTGCTGCTCGACCAGATCGTGCTCGTGCTGCTGACGGCGGCGCTCTCGACGCTCGCGTTCGCCGGCTCGCCGCCGCTGATCGCGCTCTACGTGCTCGGCGCGCTGCTGGCGGGCTTCGGCGCGATCCAGAACGTCGCCCGCAGCTCGATCGTCCCGAACGTCGTCGAGCCCCAGCACCTGCGCGCCGGCCTCGCGACGATGTTCGGGCTGACGCAGCTGACGATGGTGATCGGCCCCGCGCTCGGCGGCATCCTGATCGCGCTGTTCGGCGTCGGGACGGCGTACGCGGTCGACGCCGCGACGACGCTCTCGATGATGGTCACGGTGACGAGCATGAGCGCGCAGGCACCGGCCGGGATGGCCGAGCACGCGGCGATCTCGATCCGCCGCTCGATCGCCGACGGGCTGCGCTTCGTGCGCTCGAAGGACTCGCTGATGGCGTCGTTCGCGATCGACCTCGCGGCGATGGCGTTCGGGATGCCGCGGACGCTCTTCCCGGTCCTCTCGCTGACCGTCTACCACGCCGGCGCGGCCGGCTCCGGGATCCTGCTCGCCTCCGTCTCGGCGGGCGCGACGGTCGCGGCGCTCACGACCGGCTGGCTGACGCACGCACGCCGGCTGGGGCGGATCGTGCTGTGGGCGGTCGTCGCCTGGGGCGTGGCGATCGCCTGCGCCGGGCTCGTGCCGACGCTGTGGGCGGCGGCCCTGCTGCTTGCGGTCGCGGGCGCCGCGGACTCGGTCAGCGCCGTCTGCCGCTCGACGATCAACCAGACGGTCACGCCCGACGAGATGCGCGGGCGGATGTCGGCGGTCTTCTCGCTCGTCGTCTCCGGCGGGCCGCGGGTCGGCGACGTGGAGGGCGGCGCCGTCGCCTCGGCGGTGACGCCGCGCTTCTCGGTCGTCTCAGGCGGGGTCGCGTGCGTCGTCGCGGCGTTCGCGATCGTCGCCGCGTTCCCGTCGCTGCTGGCCTACGACGCGGTCGAGGCGGAGCGGTCGATGAGATCGACGCAGGAGGCGGAGGCGGCGGCGCCGACGGCGGCGCAGCCGAAGCCGGCGTAGAGGTCCTCCATCGTCGGCGCGACCGCGCCGAGCGGCGAGCCGCCGGGCCGCAGCCCGTCGAGGATGATCACGAGGTAGCGCTGCCAGAGGTCGGGGCGCACCGTGCTCCACTGCGCCGCGACGTTGCCGATCGCGTCCGTCAGCTGCGGGAGGTCCTCCGGCACGACGTCCTCGCGCAGCACGCCGGCGGCCTTCGCGCGGTCGACGATCGTGCCGAAGCCGGCGAACAGCTCCTCGCTGATCTCCCGCATCGCCGGCTCGTCCATCAGCTCCGAGGTCTTCAGCGCCTTGAAGCAGCGGTCGCGCGCCTGCATCAGGGCGGACTCGCTGAGGACGCGGACGAGAGCCGTCCAGGGGTCGGGCTCCTCCTGGGCGGCTCTCAGCATCTCGCGCATCTCCGTGCTGCGGTCCAGCATCACTGCGAGGAGCAGGTCGTGCTTGGTCGCGAAGTGACGGAAGAGCGTGCCGGTGCCGACGCCGGCGCGGCGGGCGATCTCCGCGACGCCGACGTCGATGCCGCCCTCCGCGAAGGCGAGCGCGGCAGCGTCGAGGATCCGTGCGCGGTTGCGTCTCGCGTCCGCGCGCAGTGCCCGATGCTCCGTGCCCGCCTCGACCGGCGGCTGCTTCACCGTGCTCATCTCATCCCTTAGCGTAGCTGTCCTAGCCGACCGGCACCATCCTTAGCCGACCGGCACCATCGCTGCCTGCGGGTCGATGCTGGCGACGTCGCGGGGACGGACCAGCAGCAGGATCGCCGCCGCGCCGACCGCGAGGAAGACCGCGCCGATCCAGAACGCGAGGTGGTAGCCGTCGACCTGGGCGACCAGCGCGTCGGTGTGCGTCGCGGGGTGGCCGAGGCCGCCCAGCACGCTCTTCGTGTGCGAGGCCGCGAACGTCGAGAGGACCGCGAGGCCGAGCGCCCCGCCGATCTGCTGCGACGTGTTGAAGAGGCCGGACGCGAGCCCGGCGTCGTTGCCCTCGACGTTCGTCGTGCCGAGCAGCGTCAGCGGGACGAACAGCAGTCCCATGCCGACCGACATCACGACGACCGCCGGCAGCAGCTGTGCGACGTAGCCGCCGTCGTAGGTGGTGCGCGTCATCAGCACGAGGCCGATCGCGGCGAGCACGAGGCCCGCGAGCATCGAGCCGCGGACGCCGATCCGCGGGATCAGGGCCTGCGAGCCGACCGAGCCGGCGATGATGCCGAAGCTGAACGGCAGGAACGCGAGGCCGGACTTCAGCGGCGAGTAGCCGAGCACCTCCTGCGCGTAGATCGTCGCGAAGAAGAACATCGCGAACATCCCGCCCATCGCGAGCACCATCACGCCGTTGGCGGCGGTCAGCGAGCGGATGCGGAAGATCCCCAGCCGCACGAGCGGGGCTCTGTGCACGCGCTCGAGGAAGCCGAAGGCGACCAGCAGCACGATCGCGAGGGCGCCGAAGCCGAGCGTGGAGGTGGAGCCCCAGCCATCGGACGAGGCCTTGACGATCGCGTAGACGAGCGACACGAGGCCGCCGGTGACGAGCAGCGCGCCGCCGACGTCGAAGCCTCTGACGAGCTGCGAGGCCTTCGACTCGGGGACGAGTCTGAGGGAGGCGACGAAGGTCGCGATCCCGATCGGGACGTTGACGTAGAAGATCCACGGCCACGAGAAGGCGTCCGTCAGGATGCCGCCGAGCAGCAGGCCGAAGCCGGCGCCGCCGGCCGCGATGCCGCCCCAGACGCCGAGCGCTCTGGTGCGCTCCGGGCCGTCGGGGAACGTGGTCATGATGATCGACAGCGCGGCGGGGGAGACGAGCGCGGCGCCGAGCCCCTGGAGGGCGCGGAACACGATCAGCTCACCCTGTGATCTGGCGAGCCCGTCGAGCAGCGACGCGGCGCTGAAGACGACGATGCCGATCAGGAAGAGTCTCTTGCGGCCGAACAGGTCAGCGGCACGTCCACCGAGCAGGAGGAAGCCGCCGAACAGCAGCGTGTAGGAGTTGATGACCCACGCGAGGTTGCCCGCGGAGAAGTGGAGATCCGACTGGATCGACGGCAGTGCGACGTTCACGATCGTCGCGTCGAGCACGACCATGAACTGCGCGAGGCACACGAGCACGAGCACGAGCCATCTGTTCGTGTCGGCTCCGCGCGCTGGCGCTGAAGTGGATGAGGAGAGTGCAGACATGTGGTGAGAACCCGGCCCTTCGGTAAGCGGAGTGTGCGGTCCGCTTGCAAAGGTAGCAAAGAGGAGCGGACGCTCCGTTTGCTTAATGTGAAGGACGGACGCTCACCGCGCCCGGGGGATGGGTCGCTAGGGGCGCTCGGACGCGACGAGGCGCTCCTCCGCCCAGCGCTCGACGATGCGCCGCTGGACCTCCGTCAGCCGTGGCTCCTCGCCCCGCTCGAGCGCGGCGGCCGCCTGCGCGAGCGTGAGGCCGGTGCCGGTCAGGATGCTCCCGACGAGCGGTGGGACGTCGGCACCGCAGACGCCGCTGGGGCAGGCAGGATCGGACATTCCTCGAATGTAGCGTCGCGACGCTTGACAAAGCCGACGCACCGGGATTGGGTTGCGCGAGCCACCGCGGCTCGGTCGGTCGTTCGTCCGGCTCGCCCACCGGCCATCTGCCCACGACAGGAGCACGGAATGCCCCAGACGCCTCCCCGCCGGACCCTCGGCCGACGGCCGCGCCGAAGCCGTGCGGCGCTTTCGACAGTTGGCGCGTTGGCGCTCGCTGGAACGCTCGCGGGGACGACCGGAGGCGCCTCGGCGGACCTCCTCAGCCTCGCCCCGCCGAGCCTCACGTACGTGACCGGCCTGGCCAGCTCGCACCCGACGGCCTGGATCGCGAGCGTGACGGGCCGCTCGCCCCGCCGGCTCGGCGCCGCGCTCGACGCGCGCCTCTCGCCGGACGGCCTCACGGTCGCGCTGCTGCGCCAGACGAGCGGGGGCGGCTACGCGGTCGCGACGCGCCCGAGCGCCACCGGGGCCGCAACCCACACGCTTTTGACCGGCAAGGACGACGTGCAGCTGATCGGCTTCTCGCCCGACTCCGAGCACCTGCTCGCGGTCGTCGACGAGAACCGCCTCGTCGTCGGCGACGTGGCGACCGGCAGAGCGGCGGTCGTCGCGCGCGGCTACATCGACGGCGCGAGCTTCGCGCCCGACGGCGCGCACATCGCCTACGCGCGCTCCGCGACGCAGCAGCTCTCGGCGCGCGTGGACGTGTGGACGGCAAACCTCGACGGCAGCGACGCCCGTGCGATCACCCACGACGGCCGCAGCCTCGAGCCGCTCTGGGGCCCGACCCGGATCGCCTACTCGCACGAGCGGCTGCGGCCCCAGGACGCGCCCGTCTTCCAGCTCTGGACGATGAGCCCGAGCGGCAGCGGCCGGCGCCAGCTGACGCACGTGCCGGTTCCCACGCTCGTCTCCGGCCTGGTCGCGACGCAGTGGTCGAGCGACGGCACGCGCCTGCTGGCGGAGTTCGGCGGGCAGGACACGAGCCGCGCCTACGCGGTCGACGCGCGCACCGGCGCGGCGAAGGACATCGCCGGCAGAGACGGCGTGCGGATCGGCGTGGCCCTCAGCGGCAACGGTCGCACGGTGCTCGCGCAGGACGGCTCCTTCGAGGACCCCGAGCACCAGTCGGTGATCACGATGTCGTTCGGCGGCGGCGGCACGAAGGTGCTCGTGCGCCACGGCAGCTCGCCGAGCTGGAACCGCTAGGCGCTGTCGACGGCCGAGCTGGTCGTTCGGGAATCGGCGAGCAGGGCGGCGCCGATCGCGCCGCCGAGGTCGCCGAGCGCCGCCAGCTCGACCGCGGGCGGCCGCGTGTCGGCGAAGATGTGCGGCTGCATCGCTCTTCTGATGCGCGCCGCGTAGGGCTCGCCGAGCCGCAGGCCGAGGCCGCCGCCGATCACGACCGCCTCGACGTCGAGCAGGTTGACGGCCGAGGCGACGCCGGCGCCGAGCGCCTCGATCGCCTCGTCGATCAGCTCGATCGCCATCTCGTCGCCGTGGTCGAGCGCGCGCGCCCAGATGCCGCTCGTGAGGCGCGTGCGGCCGTGCTTCTCCATCAGCTCGAAGAGGTCGGTGTTGTTGCCTCTTCTGAGCCGCCGGCGGGCGCGGCCCTCCATCGCGAGGCGACCGGCGTAGGCCTCCATGCACCCGCGGCGGCCGCAGGGGCACTGGGCGCCGTCGATGTGGACGACCATGTGGCCGATCTCGCCGGCGGCGCCGCGGCCGAGCCACGGTCTGCCGTCGAGGTAGATGCCGCCGCCGACGCCGGTGCCCCAGAAGACGCCGAGCAGCGATCTGTAGGGACGGCCGGAGCCGAGGTGGAACTCGGCGTCGGTCGCGACCTGGACGTCGTTGCCGATCGCGACCGAGGTGCCGATCAGCTCCGACAGCGTCTTCACGAGCGGGAACGGCTCGATCCAGTCCGGCAGGTTGCGGGCGTTGCCGACCGTGCCGAGTCTGCCGTCGACCTCGCCGGGGGAGCCGACGCCGACGCCTTCGAGTGCGCGCGTCTCGACGTCCGCGGCGGTCGCGGCCTCGTGCAGCGCGCCCGCCATCGCTCTCGTCACGTCCGCCGGGCCGCCGCTCGTGGGCGTCGGGTGGCGGGCCTGGCCCAGGACGCTGTTGTCGTCGTCGACGACGACCGCCTGGATCTTCGTCCCGCCGAGATCGATCCCACCGCGCAAGCTCGCCATCCAAGGGAGCCTAGTGGAGCGTGCGGCTAGCTCGCGGACGGATGCGGCGGTGCTCGACGCCGTCCGGCCATCCCACCAGCACGTCGTGCACGAGCGCCGGCGCGAACAGGCCGTGGGCGAGCACGCCGGGGACCGCGGCGAGCCGCGCGACGAGCGCCTCGGGCGTCTCGAAGGCGCCGTGGAAGTCGGCCAGGACGCCGCCGTCGGGCGTGCCGGCGGCGTCGCGCAGACGGGCCGCGGGGCCGAGCGCGCTCAGCGTCGCCGCGAGCCCGAACCCCTCCAGCTCCAGCGGCACCGGCGCGACCAGCTCCGCGACCGGCTTGTCGGAGGAGACGATCACGACGAAGCGCTCGGCCGCCGCCGCGACGATCTTCTCGCGCAGGTGCGCGCCGCCGCCGCCCTTCACGAGCCAGCCGTCGGGCGCGACCTGGTCGGCGCCGTCGATCGCGACGTCCAGCCGGTCGAGCACCGTGAACGGCTCGACCGCGAGGCCGAGGGCGGTCGCCGCCGCCTCGGTGCGCGGCGACGTCGCGACGCAGCGGATCGAGAGCTTGCGCGCGGCCAGCGCGGGGAGGAGGTAGGCGACGGTCGAGCCGGTGCCGAGGCCGACGCGCGTGTGGTCCTCCACCAGCAGCGCCGCCGCCTCGGCGGCCGCGCGCTTCTCCTGCTCGAGCTGGTCGATCACGGCCACGAGCGGGACAGTAGCCGCTGCGGCGGCGGGTCGTGACGACGACCGCTATACATCCGCGCATGACCTCCCCGCCGCCGCGCGTCCTGGTGCTGAGCGCCGCGATCGGCGAGGGGCACGACCTGCCGGCGCGCCAGCTCGCCGGCGACCTGCTGACGCGCCGACCCGACGCCGTCGTCCCGATCGTGGATGGGCTCCAGGCCATGGGCGGCCTGCTGGAGCGGGTGATCATGGGCGGCTCGTCGTTCGACACCGCGCTCGGCAACCAGCTCTTCGACGTCGGCTACGCGCTCGCGTTCCACGTCGCGCCGACGCGCCGCTTCACGAACCGCATGATGGAGCTGCTGGGCGCGCGCGGGCTGCTGGCGGCGATCGCGCGCGAGCGACCCGACGCGATCGTCTCGACCTACCCCGGGACGACCGAGGTGCTCGGCCGGCTGCGGACGCGCGGCTCGCTCGCGGTCCCGGTCGTCTCCGCGATCACCGACCTGGCGGCGTTGCGGACGTGGGCGCACCCCGGCGTCGACCTGCACCTCGTGACGCATCCCGAGTCGGTCGCGGAGGTGCGCGCGATCGCCGGGCCGCGCACGCGCGTCGTCGTCGCGCGCGGGCTCGACGACCCCCGCTTCGCCGCGCCGCCCTCGCGCGAGGAGGCGCGGCGCACGCTCGAGCTGCCTCCGGGCGCGCGGATCGTGGTCGTCTCCGGCGGCGGCTGGGGCGTCGGCGACCTGGCCGGGGCGGTCGACGCGGCGCTCGCGCTCGCGGGGACGTTCGTCGTCGTGATGTGCGGGCGCAACGAGCAGCTGCGCGACCGCATCGGGCTGCGCTTCGGCCACGATCCGCGCGTGCGGCCGATCGGCTTCACGACGCGGGTCCCCGACCTCTTCGCCGCCGCCGACGCGCTCGTGCACTCGACCGCCGGGCTGACGGTGCTGGAGGCGACCGTCGTCGGCTGCCCGGTGATCTCCTACGGCTGGGGACGCGGCCACATCCGCGCGAACAACCGCGGTTACGCCGAGCACGGGATCGCCGCCGTCGCGCGCACGCGGCCGGAGCTGACGGCGGCGCTGAGAGCGGCGCTCAGACGGCGCGGCTCACCCGACCCGGCGTACGCGCGGCTCCCGCTCGCCGCCGACGTCGTCCTCGACCTGCTCGCCGAGCGGGCCGCCGGTGGGCGCGGCGGGCGGGCCGTCGGGCTCCTCGGCGGGGATGCGGTGGCCGGCGACCGCGCCTGAGGAGCCGAGCACCGCCGCGCCGCCGCCGACGACGAGGACCGCCGCGCCCAGCAGGACGCCGTGCAGCGGCGTGTCGTGCCACGACTCGCCGAGCGCGAGCGGTCCCGCGATCACCGGGACGACGGCCTGCGCGGAGAGCACGACGGAGGAGACGCGGCTCGCGGCGAGCTGCTGGAGCGCGCTCATCTCGGCCGTCAGCGCGATCAGCGCCGCGAGGCCCGCGCCCGCCAGCCAGCCCAGCAGCGGGAGCCAGTCGTGGCGCGTGGAGGCGTCGGCGATCAGCTTCAGCGCGATCGCCGCCCAGGCGTCGCCGGCCGCCGCGCCGAGGACGCGCAGGCGCGGGTCGTGCACCCGCCGGCGCAGCACGAAGGGCGCCAGCGCGGCCGCGCCGATCACCGCGAGCAGCACCGCGGCCGCGGGGCTCCCGACCGACTTCGAGCTCTGTGACGGGGCCATCAGCGCGACCGCCGTGACGCCGACGATCACGAGCGTGACGCCCACCAGCTCGGTGCGACCCGGGCGCTCGTGCAGCCACGTCGTCGACAGCGCCAGCAGCAGGACGAGCCCGAGCGCCAACGTCGGCTGCACGACCGTGATCGGCGCGAGCGTCAGCGCCACGATCTGCAACAGCGCGCCGGTCGCCGCGAGCGCGGTCCCGGCGACCCAGCGGGGCCGGCGCACGAGCCGTCTCAGCAGCGCGACCTGGAGCTGGGCGCCGTCGCTGTCGTCACGCGCCTCGAGCGCCTGGACGATGTACGCGCCCTCGTAGCAGCAGGCCGCGACCACGGCGACCCCGAAGCCCGCGATCAGCATCGCCGCGCCGCCTGGCAGGATGGCTCGCGTGCGACCCGTCCCGAGAGCCGCGGCCGCGTTGGGCGGGGGAGGAGCGCTCGCGGCGGCCGCGTAGTCGGTGCCGGCGCTCGCGCCGCTCGTGCCGTCACTGTCGCGCTCCCTGCGGATCCCGCGCACGCTCGGGGAGTTGGCGGCGGCCGGGGCGGGGGCGCGGTGGGAGGCAGACCGGGCGGGCGCGCGGGGTGAGGCGGCCGGGCCGGAGCCGTGGCTGGAGGCGGGCGTCGCGGGGCCGCGGGCGGCGGCGGTCGGCGCGGTCGCGCTGACGTTCGACGACGGTCCCCATCCGGAGGGGACGCCGGCGGTCCTCGACGCGCTCGCGGCGGCCGGGGCGCGAGCGACCTTCTTCCTCGTCGGCGAGCAGGTGCGGCGCTGGCCGGCGCTGGCGCGCGCGATCGTCGCCGGCGGCCACGCGGTCGCGCTGCACGGCGACCGCCACCGGCTGCTGCTGCGGGTCCCGCCCCGGGCGCTCGCCCGCGACCTCGACCGCGGCTGGCGGGAGATCGAGGCGGCGACGGGGGTCGCGCCGACGCTCTACCGCGCGCCCTACGGGATCTTCAGCCTCACCGCGCTCGCACTCGCGCGGGAGCGCGGCTGGACGCCGCTGATGTGGTCGCGCTGGGGCCGCGACTGGGCCGCGCGCGCGATGCCGGCGGGGATCGCTGCGACGGTCAGCGAGCGGGTCGCGCCGGGCGACGTGCTGCTGCTCCACGACGCCGACCACTACAGCGCTCCCGGGTCGTGGCGGCGGACGGCGGCGGCGTTGCCGCTCGTGCTCGACGCGCTCGCGCGCGGCGGGGTGCGGAGCATCGCGCTCTGATCTCCACGGGTTCCGGGCTCGGGGCTAGGCGCGGGCGCCCGCGCGGCGGCGGGCGTTGTACGCGACCGCCGCGGAGGTGAGCGCGCCGACGATCAGCGCGGCGAGGAGGACCGTCAGCGCGACGTGGTCGCGGACGAAGTCCCCGACCGAGGCGAACCACGGGTCGGGCGGCGTCAGCAGTCCGAGCAGCAGCCCGAGCAGGACGAAGGTCGCCGGTCGCTTCCACTCGCGCAGGCGGGCGGCGGTGGAGTTCGGGTCGGTCGCGTAGCGGACGGGGGCGGGGGCCACAGGCACGGCCACCGTCACTGGAGCCTCCACAGCGCTCTCCGCCGCGTAGTGCTCCCGATGCCACGCGACATACCGCGCAAGCCCCTCGGCGAACGGCGTCTCGGCGCGCCAGCCCAGCTCCCGCTCGGCCCGCTCGCCGGAGATCTCGGCGCCTCTGAAGTCGCCGGCGCGGCCGTCGACCTCGACGATCTCCACGTTGCCGACGACCTCGCGGACGCGGTCGGCGATCGCCCGGATCGTCACGTCCTCGGTGCCGACGAGGTTGTAGGTGCGGTCGGCGGCGACCGGCGCGAGCCCGCGCACGATCCCCTCGGCGAGGTCCTCGACGTAGACGAAGCGGCGCGACTGCAGGCCGCCGCCGGCGACCGTCAGCGGCTCCCCGGCGAGCGCCTTGCGGACGAAGATCGGCACGACCGCCGCCGGCCGCGCGCGCGGGCCGTAGGGGATCCCGAAGCGCAGGATCGTGCTCTCGACCTGGTACAGCTCGCGGTAGGAGCGGCAGTACAGCTCGCCCGCGAGCTTCGTCGCGGTGTAGAGGTGCGCCGGCGGCACGAGCGCGGTGTCCTCGTCCACGTGGTCGGCGACCACGTCGGAGTAGACCCAGATCGTCGAGGCGTAGACGACCCGCCCGACCTCGGCACGGCGCGCGCCCTCCAGCACCGCGGCGGTCCCGCGCGCGTTCAGCCGCTCGGAGGCGACCGGATCGTCCTTCACCTCGCCCACGTCGGCGGCGGCCGCGAGGTGGAGCACGGCGTCGCAGCCGGCGGACGCGCGGGCCATCGTCTCCACGTCGCAGATGTCGCCCAGCGCGGTCTCCACGTCGTCGCGGTACGGCGAGGGCCGCACGTCGAGGATCCGCGGCTCGTGGCCGGCGGCCACGAGGCGGTCGACGACGTGCGAGCCGATGAAGCCACTGCCACCAGTCACGAGAACGCGGCTCACGACGACTCCTCCGGGCGGTAGTAGAGGGGAACGCACCAATGGTGCTCGGCGACCCAGTCGGTGTTCGGCAGCTCGTCGCCGGTGCCCATGATGCGGTGGCACGGCTGGTCGTAGACCTTCCCGCTCGACTTCTCGATCGGGTCGAAGACGATGTACTTGTACAAGCCCGAGGTCATCCCGTCCGGAAGCTGAAGACGACCTGGATGGAGCACGTCGGGGTGGTCGCGCGCCGCGGCGTTCTTCCAGGCGACGATCTCGGGCATGCGCTCGGTCTGCAGCAGGCCCATCGCAGCAGTGAACTCGCTCATGCGGAAGTTCACGCCGGGCACGTCGTAGTCGGGATTGCCGTAGTCGTGGAAGGCGCGCGCGCAGCCGATCAG
>JAATFK010000309.1 GCA_015655225.1 Solirubrobacterales bacterium
GCGAAGCGCGTGACCGCGACCGGCAGCCCGAACGCGTGCCAGTAGGAGCGCGCGATCAGGTCCGTCGCCGCCTTGCTCACGTCGTAGGGGAAGCGCGGCTCGAGCGCGTGGTCCTCGCGGTAGGGCAGCGTCGCGCTCGCCCCGTAGGCCTTGTCCGACGCCGCCACGACGACGCGCGCCACGCCCTGGAGCCGGCAGGCCTCCAACAGCGTCCAACTGCCGCGAACGTTCGTCTCCCAGGTCGAGAGCGGGGAGCGGTTCGCAGTCCCGACGATCGTCTGCGCGGCGAGGTGGAAGACGGTGTCGACCTCGTGCTCGCCGAGGACCCGCTCGACCAGGCCGGGGTCCACGAGGTCGCCGTGGACCACGTCGAGCGAGCGATCGAGCCCGTCGAGCAGCAGTCCCGAGCGGGGCGTGCGGTCGCGCTGCAGGACGACGACGCGGTCGCCGCGCGCGACCAGCGCTCTCGTCAGCCAGGAGCCGAGCAGCCCGTAGGCGCCCGTCACGAAGACCGTCCGGCTCACAGGGCTCACCGGCTCACCCGCGGCCGCGTCCAGGGGGCGTCGCCGGCCGCCCACAGGTCGTTCAGCAGGATCGCGTCCTTGTACGTGTCCATGCAGTCCCAGAAGCCCTCGTGGCGGTGGGCGTGGAGCTGGCCGTCGGCGGCCAGCCGCTCCAGCGGCTCGCGCTCCAGCACGCTGTCGGGCGCGAGGTAGCCGGCGACGCCCGGCTCGAAGACGAAGAAGCCGCCGTTGACCCATTGCTCCGCCTGTGGCTTCTCCTCGAAGCCACGCACGCGGCCGTCGTCGCCGAGCCGCGCGACGCCGAACTGCAGTCGCGGGCGCACGACCGTCATCGTCGCCAGCTCGCCGTGCGCTTGGTGGGCGCGCAGCAGCGCGCCGAGGTCGATGTCGGCGACGCCGTCGGCGTAGGTCGCGCAGAAGCGCTCGCCGCCGAGGGCGTGCGCCGCGCGCAGGATCCGCCCGCCGGTCGGCGTCTCCAGACCGGTGTCGAGGCAGTCGACCGCGACCCCCTCGGGCCACGGTCCGGCGGCCGCGAAGCGCTCGACCAGCTCGTGCTTGTAGCCGGTGCAGAGGAGGAAGCGGCGGAAGCCCTGCGCCACGTACAGCTCGATCACGTGGGCGACGATCGGGCGCCCGCCGATCTCCACGAGGGGCTTGGGGATCGACTGCGTCCGCTCCTGCAGCCGGGTCCCCCGTCCTCCGCAGAGGATCACGACGGTCAGCTCGGCGGGGTCCATGCGGGCCCGCATGATCGCAGAGCGGTTCCGGGAGCGCTCCGCATAGGATGCCGTCATGGCGAGCGTCAATCCCGAGATCTTCAAGGCGTACGACATCCGCGGGATCGCCGGCGACGAGATCGACGGTGACGTCGCCGAGCAGATCGGCCGCGCGTTCGCGCACGTGCTCGCGGAGCTGGAGGACAAGCCGGTCGCCGAGCTGCGCGTCGCGCTCGGGCACGACATGCGCCTGGCCGCGCCGGAGCTGTCGGGCCGCTACCGCGACGGGCTCGTCGGCGAGGGCGTCTCGGTCCTCGACGCCGGCCAGGTCGGCACCGAGATGCTCTACTGGCTGGTCGGCTCGCGCGGGCTCGACGGCGGCCTGATGTGCACCGCCTCGCACAACCCGAAGGCCTACACGGGAGCGAAGCTGGTCCGCTCGGGCGCGCTCGCGCTGTCGGGCGACGAGGGCATCCAGGACATCCGAAAGCTGGTCGAGGACGGCGTCCCGCCCTCCACCGCGACGCCCGGCAGCGTGGAGACCGTGGACGTCTACGACGACTTCCGCGCCGCCGCGCTGGCGCTCGTCGACACCTCCGCGATCAAGCCGCTGCGAGTCGTGGTCGACGGCGGCAACGGGATGGCCGGGCGGATGGTCGGGCCGCTGCTCGACGGGCTCGGGCTGGACCTCGTGACGCTCTACTGGACGCCCGACGGCAACTTCCCCGACCACGAGCCGAACCCGCTGCTGGAGGCGAACCGCGAGCTGATCATGCGGGCGGTCGTGGACGAGAGAGCCGACCTCGGGATCGCCTGGGACGGCGACGCCGACCGCTGCTTCTTCATCGAC
>JAATFK010000296.1 GCA_015655225.1 Solirubrobacterales bacterium
CGCTCCGCCAGCCGATCCGCCCAGCCACGGTAGCCGCCGCTGCCGTCGGCGTCGTCGAGTCCCTCGGTCATGCTGTCGCCGAGGGCGACGAAGCGACTGAACATCGAACCAGTCTCCCAAATCCGCGACCCCGGACAGCCGCCCCACCTACGATGCCGGCGTGGCCGACGACGACCTCCTTCCTGCCTCGATCTGGTCACTGCCGCGCGGGGAGGTCGATCCGCCTCCGAACGCCCCGCGGCACGTGCTTCCCTGCCATCTGCTCCCGTGGGAGGACTTCGAGCGGCTGTGCCTCGACCTCGCGCTGAACGAGGGCCTGCCGCACGGGGGCCGGCGCTTCGGCACGCCCGGGCAGGCGCAGGACGGCATCGACGTCTTCGTCCGCGGGGACGGCGGGCGCTACGTGCTGTACCAGTGCAAGCGCGTCGAGACGGTGACCGGCACCCTCATCAGGGAGGCGGTCGAGGCGATCCGCGCGGGTCGCTGGTGGCCGCGGGCGCAGCGCATCGTCATCTGCGTCTCGATCCCCGCGCTCGACACGAAGGCCCAGCTCGCCGTCGAGGAGATCGACCGGCTGCACGTGGGAGCCGACGGCTCGACGCGCATCGACTATCGCGAGGGCCGCTACTTCGAGATGCTCGTCTCCTCCGACGCACTGGCCGACGAGCTGCTCGTCACGCTCGGGCAGCAGCCGGATCGCCGCGTCGGACTCGGGGAGCTGCCACGGCGCGCGTGGGTTCACGAGCACAGCGACGGCGACCCGATCCTCGACGGCAGCCGACGGGCCGGGGCGATCTCGACGGCGACCGTCGTGCTGTTCCGCCCCCGCCCCGGCGCCCCCTTCCACACCCTCCTGGTCCCGCGCTCGCGCGACGTGGCGACTCACAGATTCCAGGCGCACGTCGCGCCGTCGGGGATCTTCGCGCCGGACGACGAGGAGCCGGCCCCCTCCGCGCGGGCGAGCATCCTGCGCGAGTACGCCGAGGAGCTGTTCGACCGCACCGAGCACCAGGAGCAGGCGGCCGGCCATCTCAACGTGACGGAGCTGAGCGAGGTCCGCCGGCTCCAGGACGCGCTCGACGCGGGCCGCGCGGAGCTGCTCTACACCGGCGTCTCGGTGAACCTGCTGTCGCTGCGCCCCGAGATCTGCACCCTGCTGCTCGTCCACGATCCGGACTGGTGGGCCGACGAGCGACGCCCCGCCGAGGCGGCGGGACAGCCGATGAAGCTCGCCTGGGAGTACGCCGTCGGCGACACGATGGGCGCGCTGCCGGACGGGCGCAACTTCATCGGCATGCTGCCGTTCGACGACGCGCTCGAGCCGCTCCCGCGCGGCGACCAGCTCGACCCGGAGTGGCTCGTGCCGAACGCGGCCGCCGCGCTCGCGCTTGCGCTGCCGGTCGCGCGCAGCCGGCTCGCGGGCCGCGCCGGGGGGCGCGTAGCGGACCGGTCGCGCGGGTACCGCTGATCCCGATGGCGCGCTCGATCTGGAACGGCTGCCTCGGCGTCGGCGAGCTGAGGGTCCCCGTGAAGCTGTTCGGCGCGGTCGAGTCGAAGACCGTTCACTTCCACGAAGTGCACGCGAAGGACGGCGCGCGGATCGAGCACCGGCGGATCGACCCCGACAGCGGCGACGAGGTCGACTACGCGCACGTCGTCAGAGGCTTCGAGACCTCCGACGGCGGCTGGGTCGTGCTGACCGACGACGAGGTGAAAGCGGCCGACGGCCCGCACGCGAAGCTCGTGGCGATCGACGAGTTCGTCCCCGCCGAGCAGATCGACCCGACCTTCTACGACCACCCCTACTACCTCGGTCCGCGCGACGACGACGCGATGGCCGGCTACCGGCTGCTCCACGACGCGCTCGCGAGATCGGGGCGCGTCGGAATCGGGCGGATCGTGCTGCGCACGCGCGAGCAGCTCGTCGCGCTGCGCGCGCTTGGCGACGGCGTGCTGGGGCTCGCGACGCTGCGCTTCGCCGACGAGCTGGTCGACCCCGGCTCGCACGACGTGCCGGAGCCGAGAAGAGCGCCTGCGAGACGCGAGCGGGAGATGGCGCGGACGCTCGTCGACACGCTCGCGGGGCCGTTCGACGCGACCGACCACGAGGACGACTACCGGGCGCAGGTGCTCGCGCTGATCGACCGCAAGGCGAAGGGCGCGACGATCGAGCTGCCGAAGGAGGAGCCGGCCGAGGCGTCCGACGACCTCTCGGCCGCGCTGGAGGCGATGCTGGCGGAGGCGAGCAGAGGCAGAGGGCGGCGGAGACCAGCCAGACGCAGAGCGAGACCGAGAGCTCGCGCGAGAGCCGGGAGCGGGAGAGGCTGATGCCGCGGGCGCTCTGGAGCGGGTCGCTCTCCTTCGGCCTCGTCAACGTGCCGGTCGAGCTGCACAGCGCGGTGCGCGACCGTCAGCTCCACTTCCACCAGCTGCACGACGAGACGCTGACGCCGATCGAGCTGCGCCGCTACTGCTCGAAGGAGGACGTCGAGGTCGCCTTCGAGGACGTCGCCCACGGCTACGAGCTGGGCAAGGGAAGAGAGGTCGTCCTGACAGACGACGAGCTGGCGGCGGCCGCCCCGCGCCGCACGCGGACGATCGACATCGAGCAGTTCGCCGAGCTGGCCGACGTCGACCCCGTCCTCTTCGACCATCCCTACGTGCTGCTGCCGGCGGGCAACAGCGACGGGCCGCTGCGCGCCTACCAGCTGCTGCACGGCGTGATGGGCGACAGCGGGAAGGTCGCGATCGGCCGCTTCGTGCTGCGCACGAAGGAGTACCTCGCGGCGATCCGCGCCGAGGGCCCGGTGCTGGCGCTCTCGACGATGCTGTTCCACGACGAGGTGCGGCCGGGGTCGATCGCCGGCGCGCCGTCGGGGAGAGCGCACAGACCGACGAGAAAGCAGCTCGACGGCGCACTCGCGCTGATCGACTCGCTGGCGCGCGACTTCGACCCCTCCCGCTACCACGACCGTCACCGCGAGCGGCTGCGCAGAATCATCAGACGCAAGCAGGAGGGCGAGGAGATCGAGCGGCCCAAGCGCTCCCGCGCCCCCGCCGCGACGCCCGACCTGATGGCCGCGCTCGAGGCGAGCATCGCGGACGTCAAGCAGAGCGGCTGAAGGTCAGGCGCTCGCGCCGTTCTCGGGATCGGGCGAGACGTCCCGCTCGGGATCGAGGACGGGCGTCGCGTCGCTCACGACGCGCCGTCTCGGCACGCGCGCGGCGACCGCGTCGAGCCGGCCGCGAACCGCGCCCGCGACTCTGCCGACGACCGCGCGCTCCGGCGGCGACATCGTGGGCCAGCGGGAGCGCAGCTCGGCAAGGCCGTCGGCGGCGCGGTCGAGCGCCTCGCGGGCGACCTCGTGGTCGCCATCCTCGACCGCCTCCTCGGCGCTCGAGACCTCGACGCCCGCGTCGGCAGCGATCTTCAACAGCTCGTCCATGAGAAGCAGCCTAGGCGACGGCCCGGCGCGGCGGACGCGCGGATCGTGCCAACAGTGCGGAGAAGAGCCGAA
The DNA here is from genome assembly GCA_015655225.1 of Solirubrobacterales bacterium. Classification (GTDB taxonomy): domain Bacteria; phylum Actinomycetota; class Thermoleophilia; order Solirubrobacterales; family Solirubrobacteraceae; genus Conexibacter. The sequence continues at coordinate 3,519 of JAATFK010000296.1, forward strand.
GACGATGGGGGTTCGGCGATCCGTCGCCCCGGCCCCCATCGTCTTCGCCTGGTCCCGGCGATCGTCCCCGCGCCGGCGCGCCTAGCCGTTTCGGTGTCCGTACCGCCCGGCCATCGGGCGTGGTCGACATAGTTGCCCACGATCACTGGGATGGCGTCGTGGGACCCCCCACGAACTTTGCGTCTCGGGGGGCGTGACCGGGAAGGATCAGCTGCCGTCCGCGGCGCGTTAGAGCGCCTGCGCCAGCTCCGCGCGCGAGGCGATCTCGAGCTTCGCGTAGGTGTGGGTGAGGTGCGTCTCGACGGTCCGCAGCGTCACGAACAGCCGCTGCGCGATCTGCCGGTTGGTCGCCCCCTCGGCCGCCAGCTGCGCGACCCGCCGCTCGCTCGACGTGAGCCCCTCGACGCCGGTCGTCCGCGTGCGGCGCGGACGACCCCCGGCGACGTGCAGCTCCTCCGCCGCCCGTCGCCGCAGCCGCAGCGCGCCGCAGCGGTCGGCGAGGTCGAGCGCGCGCCGCAGGAGGTCGCGCGCCTCGGTGCGCTGGCTCTGGCGGCGGCGCTCGGCGCCCAGCTCGACGAGCGAGACGGCCAGGTCGTAGTCGGCGCCGGAGCCCTCCAGCGTCGCGACGCTGCGCGACAGCTGCTCGCTCCCGAACGGGCCGTCGTGGGTCAGCCCCATCGTCCGTTGCGCGATCCCGAGCGTGCGGGCGGCGCCGAAGCGCTGCGCGCGCCGCTGCAGGTCGCGACTCAGCCGGCGCGCCTGCTCCTGGTCGCCGAGCGTCAGGCTGACGAGCGCCGCCTCCGCCTCCCAGTGCATGATCGCGGGGTTGCGCGCGCCCTGGGCGTCGAGCAGGTCACCGGCGGCCAGCAGCAGCGCGAGCGCCTCCTCCGGCTGCTCGTCGAGCGACGCGTAGAACCCGCGCACGGCGACGACGTAGGGGAAGGTCGGGTGCTCGGCCCACTGGCCGTCGCCGCCCGGCAGGGCGAGCATCGCGGCGGCCGTCACGGGGTCGTCGCGGTGGAGCGCGACGAGCGCCCGCAACGCGCGGGCGGACGGCAGCGCGAAGGCCCAGCCGTCCTCTATCGCGTCGAGCGCGCCCTGCCAGTCGTCGATCGCCGCCAGGAATTGGCCGCGGAGGAAGCGGGGCACGCCGCGGAAGAACGAGGCGGTCGCGAACCCGAGCCGCGCCCCCTGGACCCGCGCGCGCTCGACCTCGGCGGTGAACGCCTCCTCCGCGGGCGCGTAGGCGTCGGAGAAGTAGAGCGCCATGCCGGCGAGCGGGAGCGCCAGCGCGTCGTAGGCGTCGAGCTGCGCCTCGCCGCGCGGCGGCAGCGCACGGCGGGCGATCGCGACCGTGTCGCCGTGCGGCATCTCGCCCGCCTGCAGCGCGTGGAAGGCGATCTGCGCGAGCACGAGCCGCTCGACCGAGGTGCGGCCGCGCTCGCGACGTTCGAGCAGCGGGGCGAGCGCCTCGGCGTCGATGCTGGGGCCGCCGGCGAGCGAGCGGGCGACCGTCATGTCGGCCGCCTGGAGCGAGATCCGCAGCTCGTCCTCACCGTCGAGCGGCTCCTTCAGCCCGCGCGTGAGGGTCGCGCGCGCGGCGCCGATCTCGCCGCGCTCGTAGTTCGCGATCCCGAGCGTCAGGTCGATCGCGGCGCGGCGGCGGGCGTCGTCGTGGCGGGGGCGGGCGCGCTCCAGCGTCGCGATCCCGGCGGCCTCGCCGCAGGCCAGCTGCGCGCGGCCCAGCTCCTCCAGCAGGTCGGCCTCGAGCGCACCGGTCGGACCCTCGCGCAGCGCGCGCTGCTGGAGCGCGACGGCGGTCGCGGGGTCGCCGCCGGCGCTCGCGACGCGGGCCGCGCGGCGCAGCACGTCGATCGTGCGGGCGCCGCCGTCGGGCTCGGTGTGGAGCAGGTGCGTGGCGGCGCGGAGGACGTCGGCGCCTTCGGCCGCCAGCAGCTCGAAGGCGCGGGCGTGGAGGAGCGCGCGGCGGCCGGTCGGGATCCCGTCGCGGACCGCGGTGCGGACGAGCGGGTGGATGAAGTCGAGCGGCCGGCCGTAACCGAGCAGACCGGCGTCGGCGAGCGCGTCGGCGTAGAGCGTCGCGGCGGCGGCGTCGACGCGGGCGACCGCGGCCGCCTGGCGCACCTCGGCCGGCTGGCCGAGCACCGCGACCGCGCAGGCGAGCGCGGCCGGCTCCTCGCCGAGGGCGGCGAGGCGGGCGGCGACCGAGCGCGCGACGGCGGCCGGGCGGACGTCCGGGACGTGGGCGGCGGCGGCCGCGGTCGGGCGGATCTCGGCGCGCGCCAGTTCGGCGACCAGCTCGGTCGTCAGGAACGGGTTGCCGCCGGCGGCGCGGTGGCAGGCGGTCGCGAAGGCGTCGTCGGGCTCGCTGCCGAGACCTTCGCGCACGAGCGTGCGCACGCCGCCGGGGGTCAGCGGGGCCGGCTGGCAGCTGCGGGCGAGCGGGATCGCGGCGAGGCGGTCGAGCAGCGCGCGGCGCTCGCCGTCGGCCTCGGGACGGGCGGCGACCAGCAGGGCGGTGGGCATCCCCTCGAGGCGGTGCGCGAGGTGGACGAGGAAGCGCAGGGAGGGCAGGTCGGCCCAGTGGGCGTCGTCGACGACGAGGACGACGGGGGTCGTCTCGGCGAGGTCGGAGCAGTGCCAGTAGAGGCCGTGCTCGACGGCGAAGCGGGCCTCGGGGGCAGGGGCCGGGGTGGTGCGGGGCGCCTTTGGCGCGGCGTCGCTCACGGTCGCAGTCGTCGTGGCGTCGTCGGGCGCCGCGAGGCGCGTGACCGCGAGGGCCGGAGCGGCGAGGGCGGCGGCACCGCCGAGCAGCTCGGGCGCCTCGCCGGCGGCGATCCGCCGGACGCTGGCGGCGAACAGCTGGCGGACGAGACCCCAGGCGAACTGCTGCTCCAGCTCGGACCCGCGCGCGGAGAGGACGGCCATGCCGCTCGCCTCGCCGCGGGCGCAGGCGGCGTCCATCAGCCGGGTCTTGCCGGCGCCGGGCGCGCCACGGATGAGCAGGAGGCCGCCGACGCCGGTGCGCGCGGCGTCGAGAGCACCGTCGATCGCGCGCAGCTCACCGTCCCGCTCGAGCAGCGTGGTCGTGGCACCGTCGCTGCGAGGTCGTGGATCCGGCGAGTGCACGAGCTGTCCCTTTCAGGCGGGCCGATCGTCGGTGCGGGGAACGCTACCGTTCCGCCCGCCAGGGCGCCACGGGTGCCCCGACTTGGCGCGTGGGTGCTCGGTGGTCCCTCGGCGCGCCGGGGGGGGCGAGCGCCACGAGCTCGCGGCCTCCGGGGCAGACGTGCCCCTCCTCGCCTCCTTCGACGGGATCGCGATCGCGATGTACTTCGGCGACCATCCCCCTCCCCACTTCCACGTTGGCTACGCCGAATGCTCGGCCGTGATCTCGATCGAGCGCCTCGCCCTGATCCACGGTGTATTGCCTCGACGCGTGCTTCGGATCGTGCGACAATGGGGACTGCGACACAGGCCCGAGCTGATCCGGAACTGGGAGCTCGCGTCGTCGCTGGAGCCGCTGCACCCGATCCCGCCATGGCCGTGAATCACCCGTCCCGCATCACCCACGCGCTGCCGCTGCACGATCGCTGGCTGCGCGTCCGCTTCACCGACGGCGCGGTCGTCGACGTCGACCTCGCCCCGATGTTCCAGCGCGGCGGCGTCTTCAGAGCGCTCGGGGACGACGCGGCGCTGTTCGCGCAGGTGCGCGTCGATCCGCTCTTCGGCACGGTCGTCTGGCCCGGCGACGTCGACCTCGATCCCGACGTGCTCTACGGCCGCTTCGAGCCGGCCGGAGGCGCCGGCCTCGAGCGACACGTCGTGATCGCGCCGCCGCATGGCGGCCCCACCGGCTAGCGGCGCGGCGGGCCACCCCATCCACCAAACGGCGGACGCGGACCATCGACCGGCGGCCGGGGGAAGTCCAGTCGGCTGGGCGATGTGCGGCGGCGGGAGCGGTGGGAGGCTCATCGCATGCCGGTCATCAGCGTCGAGCACCTCCGCAAGCAGTACGGCGAGCGCGTCGCGGTCGCGGACGTCTCCTTCGCCGTCGAGGCGGGTGAGATCTTCGGGCTGCTGGGGCCGAACGGCGCCGGCAAGACGACCGCCGTCGAGTGCGTCGCCGGGCTCCGCGTCCCCGACGGCGGCACGGTCCGCGTCCTCGGCCTCGACCCCCACCGCGACGGCGCCGAGCTGCATCAGCGCGTCGGCGTCCAGCTGCAGGCGAGCGAGTTGCCGGAGCGGATGCGCGTCGGCGAGGCCCTCGACCTCCACTGCGCCTTCTACCGTGACCCCGCCGACCCCGACCGGCTCCTCGACCTGCTCGGCCTCACCGAGCAGCGCGGCGTCGCCTTCAAGAAGCTCTCGGGCGGCCAGCGGCAGCGGCTCTCGATCGCCCTCGCCCTCGTCGGCAACCCCGAGGTCGCCCTGCTCGACGAGCTGACGACCGGCCTCGATCCCGGCGCCCGCCGGGAGGCCTGGGCGCTGATCCGCGCGATCCGCGACAGCGGCGTCACGGTCCTGCTCGTGACCCACTTCATGGACGAGGCGCAGCGGCTCTGCGACCGCGTCGCGGTCGTCGACCGCGGGCGCGTCGTCGCCCTCGACAGCCCCGCGGAGCTGACCGCCTCGCTCGGCGTGCCGACGCTCGAAGACGCCTTCCTCGCCCTCACCCGTCCCGACCTCGCGGAGCTGCTCGACCGATGAACATGACCATCTCCGCTCCCACGAAGGCCCTCGCCCGCATGGAAGCGCGGCTCTTCCTGCGCGAGCCGGCCGCCCTCTTCTGGACGCTCGGCTTCCCCCTCATCATCCTCGTCGCGGTCGGCGCCGTGCCGTCCTCCCGCGAGGCCAGCAGATCGCTCGGCGGCGCGCGCTTCATCGACGTCTACGTGCCGGTGCTGGCGGCGTTCATCATCGCCATGCTGGCGCTCAACGCCCTCCCGCCGGTGCTCGCCGGCTACCGCGAGCGCGGGATCCTGCGGCGCCTCGCGACCACCCCGGTCTCCCCCACCCGTGTCCTCGGCGCCCAGCTCGCGGTGCAGGCGGCGGCCGCGGTCGTCGCGCTCGTGCTCGTCCTCGCGGTCGCCCGCATCGCGTTCGACGTGCCGTTGCCGAGCGAGCCCGTCGGCTACGTCATCGCGCTCGTCTTCACCGCCGCCGCCCTCTTCGGCATCGGCCTCACGATCGCGGCCCTCGCGCCGACCGCGCGCGTCGCCAACGCCGCCGGCGCGGTGCTGTTCTTCCCGCTGATGTTCTTCGCCGGCCTCTGGCTCCCGCGCGCGGAGATGCCCGCGGGGCTGCGCCACGTCAGCGACGGCACGCCGCTCGGCGCCGCCGTCGGCGCGCTCCAGGACGCGGCGAGCGGCAGCTGGCCGGGCGCGCTCCACCTCGCCGTGCTGGCCGCCTACGGGCTTGCCTTCGGCGTCCTGGCGATTAGATTGTTCCGGTGGGAGTAGCCGGCGACGCAGGAGGCGGGGAGTCCCGCTTCGACGTCTGGGAGCGACGGGAGGAGCCCGCCTTCCGGCTCCTGCCGTTCGCGATGCTGGCGATCTCGCTGGTCCTCTGCGCGCTCACCCAGCACGACGGCACGAAGCTGCTGATCGACTTCGCGCTCGGCGCCTTCGCGGGCGTCTGGATGCTCGTCTGGATCACGCTGCACCCGAGCTGGCTGCGC
>JAATFK010000160.1 GCA_015655225.1 Solirubrobacterales bacterium
ACGGCTGCTCTCTTCTGACCTCGTCGAGCACCTTGAGTCCCTCGGCCAGCACGCTCGCGGAGGGCTCGACGCGCGCGGTGCCTCTCTGCAGCGGCTCGAAGTAGCTGCGGATCGTCGTCGGGTGGTCGGCGCGCGTCGGCAGCGTCCGCGTGTTGCGCACCCACGGCTTCGCGCGGGGGCCGCTCAGCAGCGGGTTGTCGGTCACCCAGACGGTGTGGACGCCGTTGGACTGCAGCAGCTCCGGAAGCAGCGGCTGGTAGTCGTAGATCCCGTTCCAGCCGGGAATCGCGGGCAGCCCGGGCGTCGCTCTCCAGTCGCGGAACGGGTAGGAGCGCATCCCCGTCAGCAGCCCGTTGCGCATCGGCACCGCCGGCATCGACTCGGGCACCGAGTGCTTGAAGCGCAGCGAGCGGTTCGCGAGCGCGTCGAGGTTCGGCGTCTTCGCGGGCGTCGTGTGGTCGTAGTCGCCCGCGTAGGCGCCGACGAAGTCCGACCGCATCCGATCGGTCACGATCAGCAGCACGTTCTTCGGCTGTGCGGCCGCCGCCGCGTCGGCCGCGGGCGCGCGCAGGAGCGCCGGGGCGGCGCTGCCGAGGGCGGCGGCGCCGGCCAGCCGGGTCCCACCGCGACGAAGCAGGGCGCGGCGCGTCAGGGGGCGCGCCATCAGCCGCCGATCACCCCGTTGTCCTCGAACTGCGGCAGCGTGCCGCCAGCCTCCTGGTTGAGGATCGCGATCAGTCTCGCCACGATCTCCGGGTTTCTGTCGGCGACGTTTCTGTTCTCCAGCGGATCCGCTCTGCGGTCGTAGAGCTCCCAGTACTCGCCCGCCTTCGGACCGATCAGGACCCAGTCGTCGTTGCCGGCGATCCAGGTGTCCTGGTAGCCGGCGGTGAAGTAGGGCCGCGCGGTCGGCTGCTTGCCGTCGAACATCACCGTCAGATCCTCGCCGTTCATGATCCCGGGGGCGGGGACGCCCATGAACGAGAGGATCGTGCGGGCGACGTCGTGCGAGGAGGCGTAGTAGCCGCTCGTCGTCCCCGCCAGCTTCCCCTCGGGGTGGTGGATCATGTACGGGACGTCGCGGATCTCCCAGTAGGGACGCGGCGTGCTCTTGCCGATGACGCCGTGCTCGCCCAGCGAGATGCCGTGGTCGCTCATGTAGTAGACGACCGTGTTGTCGGCGAGCCCGAGGTCGTGGAGCTTGTTCATCAGCTTCCCGATCCAGTGGTCGGAGAACATCAGCTCGGCCGCGTACAGCTCGCGGATCAGCGTCAGCGTGTCGGGGTCGATGTCGAGGCTCTTGACGGTCGAGGCCGGCGTCAGGAACGGCTCGATCGGGAGGATCCCTCTCGTCTTCTGGATCCCCTTCGGCACCGCGTCGGTGATCTTCACGTACGCCGGCGGCGCGTCGAACGGCTCGTGCGGGTCGAAGATGTCGACGCCGAGGAAGAACGGCTGTCTGTTCTTGAGGTCGTCGAGCGCGTCCATCCCGCCGGTCACGACGCGCGCGGCCGAGTAGTTCTTCTCGCTCGTGCGGTAGATGCTGTTCCACCCGACGTACTCACGCAGGCGCTTGACCTCGACCGTGTCCGAGAGCGCCGGCAGCAGGTACTGGTCGATCGCGCTGCGCGGCGCGAGCCGGTTGAAGGGCGTGTTGTAGTCGCGGTAGGCGCCCTGCGAGAAGTCCGGCCGCGCGATGTCGAGCGTGCGGCGGAAGGTCTCGTAGCGGGGACCGACGAGGAACGGGTTGTCGGTCACGTACGCGGTCGCGATCCCGGCCTGGTCGAGCACCTCGGTGAACATCGGCTGGTAGTCGAGGATCGGCGTCCAGCCCGGCTGCACCGGCAGCGGCGGCGAAGGGACCCAGTCGCGCAGCGGGAAGCCGCGCTCGCCGGTCAGCAGCGCGCGGCGGACGAGGCCGGTCGGCATCGCCTCGATCACGGCCGTCTCGAACTTCAGCGCGCTCTTCGCGATGGCGTCGATGCTCGGCGTCTTCGCGATCGACCGCGGGTTGTAGGTCGTGACGAAGTCACGCCGCGTGCTGTCGGTGACGATCAGCAGGACATTGGGGGCGTCATGGCCGCGCGGGATCGTCGCGTCGAACTGGTCGGCACCACATGCGGCGAGGCCAAAGGCAGCGGCACTGGCGGCGCTGGCCTGCAGGGCCGTGCGTCGAGAGAAGCGTCGGGTCACGTATTGGAGGGAGTTGGGCCGATGTTGGGAACAGGTTGGCCGAGTCGGAACCATCCAAGCGTACGAAAGTTGCGCCTGAAAGTTCCGTAAGTCTCGGACGACGGCGCGC
>JAATFK010000329.1 GCA_015655225.1 Solirubrobacterales bacterium
TCAGCTCCTCGGCCCGGGCGAAGAGGCGTGAGCACGGCATGTTCAGACCCTCGACGAGACGCAGCAGCGTCCGCGCGGTCGGATTGCCGATCCCCGCCTCCAGCTCCCAGATCCGCCGCTGCGGAACACCCGTCCGCAGCGCGACCGCTTCTTGCGTCATCTTCAGCTCCTCGCGTCGCTCGCGGAGCGCGAGCCCGAGCGAGCGGAGGAAGCGCGTGGCATCCTGCACTGAGCCACCCTCTGCGCCAGCCGGCGCTTCTGCAACGACGTTTACGTCCGGTGTGATCTCGATCGCGGACACGGCCACAGTTTTGCCGTCCACACCGACCCGTACATTCCTGCTCGATCCAGTTCCTCTCGATCGCTACATGCCGGGAGTCGCATGTCCCTCTGCTTCATCGAGCCTCAGAACGCGATTCGCGTGATTGCAAACTCCGTCGGCCGCGAGGCGCGACGGCAGCTGCTCGGCGAGGTCGTGCGCGCCTGGGTCGACGAGATCCCCGAGTCGGAGCTCGAGTCCCACTACGCGAAGGCCGTCGCGGACCTCGACGAGAACGACCTGTCGATGCTCGCCGCCTGGCACGCCTCGCTCGAGGTCGGCCATCCGGTCGCCAACAAGGAGTTCCTCGTCAACGTCTTCCCGTCGCTTGGCGACAACCGTCGGGAAGCGCTCAAGATCGCCGCCGGATTCCGTGGCGAGGAGGCGTTCGACGCCGGCGTCACGGAGGAGCAGTCGCTGGAGATGGTGCTGCCCTTCCTCTCCGACGCCCGCTGCCGGGAGCTGGCCCGCGAGTGCGTCGAGCTGTACTGCTGGGACCGTCTCGGCGGCGAGAACTAGGCCCCGACGGGGTCGGCGAGCACGGCGTCCAGGTCCGCGATCGCCTGCGTGGTGTCGCGGAACCAGACGGCGCTCATCCCGACCCCGCGCGCGGCGTCGCAGTTGATCTCGAGGTCGTCGAGGAAGACGGTCGACTCGGCCGCGACGCCGAGCCGCTCCAGCGTCAGCTCGTAAATCCGCGGGTCGGGCTTGCGCATGCCGACGAACGCGGAGTCGACGACCAGCTCGAAGATCTCGTCGATCGGCAGCATCGGCCGCCACAGCGGCTCCCACTCGCGCACGTTGTTCGTGAGGATCGCCAGCCGCAGGCCGCGCTCGTGCAGCGTCCGGAAGTACGCGAACAGCTCCAGGTTCGGTCGCAGGTGGGAGAAGAAGCCCTCGCCGTAGCCGTGCAGGTCGATCCGGTGCCCGACCGCGTCCTCGAGCCCGTCGCCGATCCGCCGCAGGAACTCGGCCTCGCTGATCGCGCCCTTCTCCAGCTCGAACAGCGGGTTCTCGCCGCCGTGCGCCTCGGTCGCGTGCACCATCGCCTTCCCGAGCGCCTCGAGCGGGATCCCGTGCGAATCCTGCATCGCCGCGAAGGACGTCAGCAGCGGCGTCGTCAGCACCCCGCCGAAGTCCGAGACGACGACCTCGATCTGGCTCATGCGCGTCGCAGCACGTCGTAGCGGCCGACACCGGTGCGGCCGTCCATCCGCCACGTGAAGAAGGCGCAGTCGAGCCGCAGTCGCCCGAGGTCGAGCGTCGTCCCGCAGACCGCCTCGCCGGCGATCCGCAGCGGCCCCGCGTCGTCCTCCTCGTCGTCGCTGACCCACAGCTCGAGCCCGGCGCGGCGCTGGCAGCCGTCGCCATCAGCGACCGTCGAGAGGCGCGGCTCCGCGACCGCCGTCACACCCGCGTCCTCCAGCAGGTACGCGCTGACCGCCTCGGCGTCCTGGCCCTTCGCGCCGGCGGGACGCACGCTCGCGAGCGCGATGCCGTCGTCGCCCACGACGCCCTCGCCGGCCTCGCCGCCCTCGAACCAGAGCGCGATCGTGCGGGCCAGCTCGAGCCGGTCCCAGTCGGGCGCGCCCCACTGGTGGCCGCGCTGGCCGAGGCAGTCGACCGTCCACTCCTCCGACCCGATCCAGACGCGGCCGGTGACGCGGCAGAGCTGCTCGTAGCCGTGCAGGTGGGCGGCGCTGTCGGCGACCGCGCCGCGGCCGACCTCGGCAGGCTCGCCGCGGGCGTCGAAGCGCAGCTCGAAGCCGCCGTCGTCACCGTCGTAGTCGACGGTCCAGGCGCGCAGCGGCTCGACGATCGTCGCACTCACGTCACCGGCCTCCACGCGGGACCAGTCGGCGTCGGGCAGCTCGACCGCGCCGGCCGCGTTCAGCGCCGCCAGCTCACCGCCGCGGAACAGCAGCCCGAGGCCGCTCGCGAGCGTCGGCTCGCCCGGCACGAGGCCGAGGCGCGCGCTCCCGTAGAGGCCTTGCCCGGCGTCGCCGAACGCGAACGTGACGGCGTCGCCGAACCCCTCGCCCGTGCCCGGGCGGGGCGACTCGTGCTCGGGGGCGATCATCCGTGCAGGTGGCGGGGGTCGAGTGGGTCGAACTCGGTCGCGGTGCCGTCGACGTCGTAGTCGCGCGGCGGGCGCGGCGGGTGTGGCGGCCGCCGGCGCGAGCGGCCGCCCATCCGACCCCCGGCGACGGCGCCGAGCAGGCTGTTGCCGGCGCGCCGCAGGATCGCTCTGCGCAGCCGCGCGCGGGTCGGCGGAAAGAGCATCAGCACGCCGAAGGCGTCGGTGATGAAGCCGGGGGCGAGCAGCAGCGAGCCGCCGAGCATCACGAGGCCGCCGTCGACCGCCTCGCGGGCCGGGGGGCGCCCGGCGGCGAGGGCGCCGCGGAAGCGCCGCCAGACGATCCGGCCCTGCGAGCGCAGCAGCCAGCTGCCGAGGACGGCGTCGAGCAGCAGCAGGCCGAGCGTCGGCAGCGTGCCGATCGCCTCGCCCACCTGGATGATCACGTACAGCTCCGCGATCGGGACGACGACGAAGAGCAGGAAGAGGAGCGGAGCGAACATCGTCCCCACAGGCTACCCGCGTGCGGGCCGCGAGCGCCGGAGAATTAGCCGGGCGTTAGGCGAGGACGGCGGCGCGCTGCGGTGCCGAGCGCTCGATCCGCACGCCCGGGAGTCGGTCGAGGCCGACCAGCTCGATCAGCGCGACGACCTGCGGCTGCGCGTCGCGCAGCGCCATCGTGCGCTCCTGGGCACGCAGGCGACGCGCCAGCATCACGAAGTCCAGCATCAGCGAGGCGTCCGCCCAGGACAGCTCGCGCAGGTCCACGACGACGTCCGTCTTGGCCTTGATCGCCCGGATCATCGCGGGACGCCGGCGCCCTTGGGTGGCGCGATCCTCGTCACCTCTGCAACGCAGAGTGGGGGGGTGTTCGGCGTAGTCGACGATGGCCACGAACCTAACGAAACCTCCACCTGGTCTGCAAGTTCACCAACAGCTAGATAAGCGGACTCTCACCTTTGAGCGGTCGAGCTCCGACCGTGGGCTATCCTCACTCGAATGCCAACCGTGGACGAAGTGAATGACGCGCTCTCGAACGTGATCGACCCCGAGCTGGGACTCGACTTCGTCGAGCTGGGGCTGGTCTACGACGTCGAGATCGACGCGGCGACGGTCAACATCACCTTCACCCTGACGACGCCTGCCTGCCCGATCGGCCCGCAGGTCAGCGAGCAGATGGTCGAGTTCGTCGGCGAGCTCGACGGCGTCGAGCAGGTCAATCCGAGAATGGTCTTCACGCCGCCGTGGTCGCCCGAGCGGATGAGCGAAGACGCGAAGTTCGCGCTCGGCTTCTAGCCGGGCCCGCCGTTTCCGTTTCCGTTTCCGTTCCCATTCCCTGACGGCCGGCGCCGGCTGCGGGCGCGCATGCTGCTGCCCGGCCCTTCGGTTCGTGCCCGCGGTCCGCTCGGCAGCAGCTGCGACTCGCGCGGCGCCGTCTCCTCCGCGGCTGCCGCCGGCGTGACCGGCGGCTCCACCACCGGCGTCGCCGGGACCGCCGCGGTCCCGCCCGCGGCCCGCGCCGCCCGCGCGGTCGCGATCCGCTTCAGCTCCGCCAGGCCGTCCTCGATCCCCTCGGCGATCAGGTCGATGTCCGGCAGCGCGTCGTAGTCGCCGAGCAGCCCGAAGTTGACGCCGCCGTTGTAGGACATGATCGCGATCGCGAGGCTGTGGCTCTTCGGCAGGAAGGCGATCGGGAAGAGGTCGAGCAGCTCGCGCCCGAGGACGTAGAGCGGGAACTGCGGGCCCGGCACGTTCGTCGTGATGAGGTTGAAGAGGCGCGTCGAGAACTGGATCCGCGACGCCTGCGCGAGGACCGTCGGAGGCGCCAGCTGCTGGACGTCGGCGAGCACCTTCGCGCCGACCGCCTGCTTGGACTCCTTCAGCCCGTCCATCGCCTCTCTGACGAACCGGAGCCGCGCGACCGGGTCCTTGATGTAGACCGGCAGCGGGCCGCGCATCAGCACGATCTGATTGCCGAGCTGGTGTCTCTGCTCGGTCGAGCGGATCGAGACCGGCACGAGCGCGCGCAGCTCCAGACCCTCGGTGCGCACGCCGCGCGAGCGCAGCCAGCGCCCGAGCGCGCCCGAGACGACCGCCAGCACCACGTCGTTGACGGTGCCGCCGAGGATCCCCTTGACGTAGCGGAAGTCCTCCAGCTGGTTGCGGACGATCGCGTAGCGCCGGTGCGGACCGATCGGCACGTTCAGCGGCGTGTCGGGCGCAGGGTTGAGCCCGGCCCAGACGATCTCGCCGATCCCCTCGGCCGCCTCGCGCACGGCGTCGAGCGCGGCCCCCGGATTGGTCGCCGCGCCGATCGCCTTGCCAGCCGCGTCGAAGGCGGTCCGCGCGAGCCCGGCGACGCCGGCCGCCATCATCTCCGCGTTCGTCGGCTCCGGCCGCGGCTGCCACGCCGGCAGGTCGGGGTCGGGCGGCGGGGGGACGGGGGTGAGGTCGAACAGGACGGTCGCGAGGTCGACGCCGGAGACGCCGTCGACGAGCGCGTGGTGCGTCTTGAAGATCAGCGCGAAGCGGTTGCCTTCGAGGCCCTCGATGAACCAGCACTCCCACAGCGGCTTGGAGCGGTCGAGCGCCTGGGAGTGGATCCGCGCGGCGAGCCGCCACAGCTGCTCCTCGGTCCCGGGCGACGGCAGCGCGCTGTGGCGCAGGTGGTACTCGAGGTTGAAGTTGGGATCGTCGATCCACAGCGGGCGCCCGGTCTCGAGCGGCGGATGCGCGAGCTTCTGGCGGTAGCGCGGCACGAAGCGGAGGCGGTTGCGGATGTGCTCGCGCACCTCGACGAAGGGCGGCGGCGGCCCTTCGAAGATCGTCACCGCGCCGATGTGCATGTGCGAATCGGCGTCCTCCTGGTGCAGGAACGACGCGTCGACGGCGGTCAGGCGGTCCAGGTGCTGTTGCGCCACGGCGCTCCTCTTCGGCGGGGACGACAGTCCGACTTCAAGCGTATACCGCGCAGGCACTCGGGTCATGCGCGCGTTGCTGATTCGGCGGCGCGCCGGCCGCGCGCGCGTCGTTCCTGCGAAGCTTCCCGCTCGATGGCGCCGGATCTCATGCAGCAACAGAGCTGACGCGTGTCGGTCCGTCTGCTGGTCGGCGCGCTCGCGGCGCAGTTCCTGATCGCCGGCATCTTCATCTACTTCGCCGTCACCGGCTTCCCGTTCCTGCCGACGCACGCGGCCGGCAACGACGACTTCGACGGGCAGCAGGCCTACGCCGACGTGCGCGCGCAGGTCGCCCGCGGCCCGCGTCCGGCGGGCTCGGAGGCGTCGCGCCAGCTCGCCGTCTGGCTGCGCGCGCGGTTGCCGCACGGCACGTTCGAGGCGGTCCCGGGCGGGCTGCGCGACGTCGTCGGCTCGCTGCCGGGCCGCGCGCCCGCGATCGAGATCGGCGCGCCGTACGACACGGCCGCGGTGCCCGGCCTCGTCGGCGCCGACGACCCCGCGAGCGGCGCCGCCGTCGTGCTGGAGCTGGCGCGCGCGCTCGTGCGGTCGGGGATCCGCGGCCCGCACGCGCGGGCGGTCCGCTTCGTGCTGTGGGACGGCAGCCACGCGGACCGGCGTGAGGCCGGGGGAGCGGTGCGGGAGCGGGTCACGCTCGGCCGCGTCGGCGCGAGCGACCTGCGGCTGCGCCGCCCGGCCGACAGCGACGCGGCGTTGTGGGCCCGGCTGCGGTCAGCCGCCGACGAGGCGGGCGTCGGCGACACGTTCCCGACCGGCACCGCCCCGGCGACGGGCGGCGGGGCGGGCTCCTCGATTCCGACGGCCGACCTGACCGCCGCGACCCCACCGTGCACGACCCCCGGCGCCAGCTGCGACACGCTCGCGGGGATCGACGCCGACAGCCTCGACGCGGTCGGCGAGGCGCTCGTCGAGCTGGTCCACCGGGGCGGCTGACCGCCGCCTAGAAGATCCCGATCCGCTTCGGCGGCCAGTAGGTCGCGAAGGCCTTGCCGATGATCCACTTCTTCGGCACCGGGCCCCAGTAGCGGCTGTCGTCGGAGTCGCCGCGGTTGTCGCCCATCATGTAGAAGTCGCCCTTCGGGACGGTGATCGTCCCGGAGAAGGTGCACTGCGCGGCGGAGTTCGCGGCGCACGGTTGGATGAACGACTCCTTCGTCGCTCTGCCGTTGCGGATCACGCGGCCGTCTCTGATCTGGATCGTGTCGCCGCCGACCCCGACGACGCGCTTGACGAACGTCTGGTTCGAGCGCTGCGGCGTCGGCTCCGAGCACGGGCTTCTGTCGCCGCCGCCCTGGACCGCGTCGCCGCAGACGGGGCTCGCCGCGTCGGCGCCGGCGGGCGGGTGGAAGACGATGATGTCGCCGACGGAGGGGTCGCCGAAGTGCGTGCCGATGCGGTTGACGAGCACGCGCTGGCCGACGTCGAGCGTCGGGACCATCGACGGGCTCGGGATCCGGTAGGTCTTGACGAGGAAGAGCTGGATCAGGAACGCCAGCAGCAGCGCGAACAGCACGATGCCGACGAGCTCGACCAACGAGTTCGTCCGTGTTCTCTCGCGCTTTGCGCGCGCCGGCTTGCTCACCCCCGCCACAGAGGAGACGGTAATGGTTGTCCTACACTGTGTCGAGCCGATGCCGTCCGCTCCCGACAAGATCCTGCTCGCTTCGCCCCGCGGCTACTGCGCCGGAGTCGACCGCGCGGTCCAGACGGTCGAGAGATCGCTCGAGCTCTACGGCGCGCCGGTCTACGTCCGCAAGGAGATCGTGCACAACAAGCACGTCGTCGAGGTGCTGCGGGCGAGGGGCGCGATCTTCGTCGACCAGGAGACCGAGGTGCCCGAGGGCGCGACGGTCGTCTTCTCCGCCCACGGCGTCGCCCCGACGGTCCACGAGAACGCCGCCGCGCGGCATCTCCGCACGATCGACGCGACCTGCCCGCTCGTCACGAAGGTCCACCGCGAGGCGATCAAGTTCGCCGACGACGGCTACACGATCGTCCTGATCGGCCACGCCGGTCACGAGGAGGTCGAGGGGAC
This sequence comes from Solirubrobacterales bacterium, assembly GCA_015655225.1. Classification (GTDB taxonomy): domain Bacteria; phylum Actinomycetota; class Thermoleophilia; order Solirubrobacterales; family Solirubrobacteraceae; genus Conexibacter. Next base: position 7,410 of record JAATFK010000329.1, read on the forward strand.
GATGGGCGAGGCGCCCGAGAACATCGTCCTGATCCAGACGGAGGACGACGTCGACCGGCTCGAGGTCCCCGACCCGAACCGCATCGCCTACATCTCGCAGACGACCCTCTCGGTCGACGAGACGCGCTCGATCATCGACTGCCTGCGGGCGAAGTTCCCCAACATCACCGGGCCGCGCACCGACGACATCTGCTACGCCACGACCAACCGTCAGATGGCCGTCAAGCAGCTCGCCGCCGCCTGCGACCTCGTGCTCGTGATCGGCTCGCGCAACTCCTCCAACTCCCAGCGGCTCGTCGACGTGACGCGCGAGCTCGGCACCGACTCCCACCTGATCGACCACGAGGGTCAGGTCCAGGAGGAGTGGCTGACCGACAAGCGCGTGATCGGCATCACCTCCGGCGCGAGCGCTCCCGAGGAGCTGGTGCAGCGACTCGTCGAGTTCTTCCGCGCCCGTGGCACGAGCGACGTCTCCGAGCTGGAGGTCATCCAGGAGGACGTTCGCTTCATGCTGCCGAAGGCGATCCGCCAGGCGATGGCCGCCGCCGCGCAGCCGGCGTAGCCCGCCCAGCCCGGCCAGGCCCAGCGGCTCTGACCACCCTCGTCGTCTCCGATCTGCACCTCGGCGCCCGCTCCGGCGCCGACCTGCTGCGCCGCGCGCCGTTGCGCGACGCCCTGCTCGCGGGCCTCGGCGAGAACGGGATCGACCGGGTCGTCCTCCTGGGCGACGCGATCGAGCTGCGCCAGGGCCCGCTGCGCGACGCCTTCGCCGCGGCCGAGCCCTTCTTCGCCGCGCTCGGCGAGCGACTCGGCCCCGACGGCGAGATCGTGCTCGTGCCCGGCAACCACGACCACGGGCTGATCGCCCCGTGGCTGGAGCGCCGCCGTCGCGACGCCCGGCCGGCGCCCCTCCAGCTCGCCCAGGAGGTTCAGTGGAGCGAGCAGGACCCGGTCGCCGCGGTCGCGCGCTGGTGCGAGCCGGCGCGCCTCACGCTCAGCTACCCGGGGATCTGGCTGCGCGACGACGTCTACGCGACCCACGGCCACTACCTCGACCGGCACACGACCGTCCCGAGCTTCGAGCGGATCGGCGCCGGTGCGATGGGCCGGCTGGTCGGCGCACTCCCGCCGCGCGACGCCGGCCCCGACGACTACGAGGCCGCGCTCGCGCCGCTCTACGCCTGGCTCGACGCGCTCGCCCAGGCCGACGCGACGGCCACGCACGGCGCCTCCACGAAGGTCTGGAGCACGCTCTCGGGCGGCTCCAGCAGACGCTCGGTCCGCCGCCGAGCCCTCGGAGCGCTCTTCCCGCTCGGCGTCGCCGCGCTCAACCGCGCGCGCCTCGGCCCGCTGCGCGCCGACCTCTCGACCGCCGAGCTGCGCCGCGCCGGCGTGCTCGCGATGGGGAGGACGGTGCAGCGGCTCGCGGTCCCCGCCGCCTATGTGATCTTCGGCCACACCCACCGCGCCGGCCCGCGGCCCGACGACGACGCGGCCGACTGGAGCACCACCTCCGGCATCCACCTGATCAACGGCGGCTCATGGGTCTACGAGCCGCACTTCGCCGGCCGCACGCCGTGGGCGTCGCCGTACTGGCCCGGGCAGGGGATTCTCGTGGAGGAGCAGTTCCCGCTCGCCCCGCCGCGCGCCGTGCGGCTGCTCGACGGGCAGGGCGCCCAGGAGCTGGCCGGCGCTACGCGACGCCGGGGGTGAAGCAGACGGCGTGGCAGACGACGCCCGCGCCGACCTCCAGCTCCAAGACCCCGGCCGTGTGGCGCTCGTGCTCGATCAGCGGGACGCAGCCGGCGTGCTCGACCGTCACCGTCGCGCCGTTCACGCGCAGCTCGCCGGCGCCCTCGACGACGGCCCAGACGCCGCCGGCCTCATACGGCCCCGACCAGGCGCCCTCCTGGTCCTCGGTCTGCGCCGGCAGCAGCTCGCCGGCCGCGTCCCCGGGCCGCACCGGCGCGAGCGGCTCGCGCTCGATCCCGAGCAGCTCCTGGATCGCCAGCTCCGTCTCCACGTAGCCGCCCTCGCCGACGTGGTAGTCGAACAGCCGGCCGTCGGCGTCCCACAGGTAGCGGCTCGGCCAGCCCTCGATGCCGTAGTCGTCCCACGCCTGCATGTGGGTGTCGAGCAGCACCGGATAGTCGATCCCGAGCCGGGCGACCGCCGCCCGCACCTCGTCCTCGTCGAGCGAGGGGGGGAAGCCGGGGGCGTGGATCCCGACGACGCGCAGCCCGCTCTCCGCGTAGCGCTCGTGCCACGCCTTCAGGTAGGGCAGCGTCCGCAGCGAGTTGACGCGGCAGAAGTCCCAGAACTCGACCAGGACGGGCTGGCCGCGCAGCTGGTCGACCCGCAGCATCGCGACGTTCACCCACGCGGCGCGCGGGAAGCTGGGGACGAGGATCTCGAGGTCGGCGGGCGGTCGCATCGGCGCCGGACAGGGTAGCTGGCGTGCCCGAAAGGGGTGCCGTTCGTGTGATTTCGGTACTAACCGTTAAGTGGTCTCAACACATGTCCGGCTACGGACAGTTGAAAGTGAGTTGCGAATCAGTGGCACCGGGGAAGTGTTTTGGGAGAAGATGGAATTTCCCATCCGCTTCCTGAGGAGGATGCATGAAGATCTCTCGTACCCGGACCCTGGTCGGGGCCACCCTGCTCGCGCTCGGCATGACCGCGACCGTGGCGCAGGCAGCTGACTCGGGCCAGCAGTCATTGACGGTGAAGATCTCACCGGCGAAGGCGGGCACGAAGAAGAAGCCGGCCGCGGCTGGCATTCACGTGACGATCAGAAACAGCGCCGCGACGCCGGCGACGACCGAGACGACGACGATCTCGTTCGGGAAGGGCATCAGCTTCAACAACACGAAGTTCCCGACCTGCTCGGTCTCGAAGATCAACACGACGAAGAGCGTCACGGGTTGCCCGAAGGGCTCGATCGTCGGGAAGGGCACGGCGACCGCCGACGGCCTGCTGGCCGGCCAGTCGATTCCCGAGAACCTCACGGTGACCGCGGTGAACGCCCCGAGCAACACGCTCGTGCTGTTCGTCAAGGGCTCCTCGCCGCTCCAGATCGCCGGTGCCCTCACCGGCAAGCTCTCGAAGACCGGCGGCAAGTACGGCTCGAAGCTCGCGGTCACGATCCCGAGCTTCCTGCGCGAGGTGCTCCCGGGCACGTACGCCCCGCTCGTCAAGTTCGACGTCAGCGTCAAGGCGTCCGCGACGGTCAAGGGCGCGAAGGTCCCCTACGTCGAGACGACCGGCTGCACCGGCGGCGCGTGGCCGTTCCTCGGCGCCTTCACGTATGACCAGACCGCCCCCACCCCGGTCGGCCCCAGCAGCAGCACCACGACGTCGAAGTGCAGCTGATGCGCTAGCGCATCAGACGAGACGCACCTGAGAGGGGCGGCCCACGGGCCGCCCCTCGTCGTGCGGGCGTCAGGCGCCGAGTCTGCGGAGGTCGTGCGTCAGGTCCTCGGGCACCAGCTCGCTGCTGAGGTACCCGATGCGCTGGTGACCGCTGCCGTCGACGATCACGGTCTCGGCGGTGTGGTCGAAGTCCTTGCCCTGCGGCTGGACGCCGTAGCCCTTCCAGACGGGCTCCAGCTGGGCTCTCGTGCCGGTCAGGTAGGTCGCGCGGCCGACGAGGTCCTCCTTGACGAGGAAGCGCTTGACGTGGAAGGGCGTGTCGTCCTTCGGGTCGACGCTGACGATCAGCAGCGGCACGTCGTGGCCGAGCGCGTCGAGCGCGCCGCGAATCTGCTGCGCGGTCAGCGGGCAGGTGTCCTGGCAGGTCGAGTACATGAACGTGACGATCACGTCTCTCCCTCTCCAGTCCGCCATCGAGACCGTCTTGCCGGTCTCGTCGTCGTGGAGGCGGAAGTCCGGCGCGACCGCGGCAGGAGGCTTGAGCGCGCCGTCGAACCCGGTCGGGCTGACGTCGGCGACGTTCGTGCTGCTGCTCTTGCCGCCGAGGGCGACGACGCCGATCACGACGGCGGCGACGCAGACGCCGACGACGACGAGCGCGAGACGGATGCGCGGGTGCACCCACCTAGGGTACGACGCGGCCATGTCGGGCGTCGTCAGCCGCTATCCTAAGTGAAGCGTTAGAAAGCCGACCACGTTTTAGGAGTTTCGATGAGTCCGTCCGGCGCGGAGCTGCTCCGCCAAGTGAGAAGCAAGATCGACGAGGTCGATCCCGCCGCCGTCCGCGAACAGCTGGGAAACGGCGCCGTCGTCCTCGACGTGCGCGAGCCCGAGGAGTTCGGGGTCGGCCACATCCCCGGTGCGAAGCACGTGCCCCGGGCCTACCTGGAGTCGCGGATCGACGGCATCGTGCCGGACCGCGACCAGCACCTCATCCTCTACTGCGCCTCCGGCGCCCGCTCCGCGTACGCCACGCGCACGCTGCGGGAGGACCTCGGCTACACGAACGTCGAGTCGATGACCGGCGGGATCACGCTCTGGAAGGACCGCGGCTACCCGGTCGAGGTGCCGCGCACGATGACGGCCGAGCAGCGCGACCGCTACTCGCGACACCTGCTGCTCCCCGAGGTCGGCGTCGAGGGCCAGCTCAGACTGCTCGACGCGAAGGTGCTGCTGCTCGGCGCCGGCGGCCTCGGCTCGCCGACCGCGCTCTACCTCGCCGCCGCCGGCGTCGGCACGCTCGGCCTGGTGGACGACGACACCGTCGACCTCTCGAACCTCCAGCGCCAGGTGATCCACAACACGGCGCGCGTCGGCGAGCGCAAGGTCGACTCGGCCGAGCAGACGATCAACGAGCTGAACCCGGACGTGAAGGTCGTCAAGTACCCCGTCCGGCTCGACGCCTCGAACGTGATGGAGATCCTCGAGGGCTACGACATCGTCGTGGACGGCCTCGACAACTTCCCCACCCGCTACCTGATCAACGACGCCACCGTGCGGCTCCAGATCCCGGTCGTCTCCGCCAGCATCCTCGGCTTCGACGGCCAGCTGTCGGTCTTCAAGCCCTACGACGGCCCCTGCTACCGCTGCCTCTACCCGACGCCCCCGCCGGCCGAGCTGGCGCCGTCCTGCGGCGCCAACGGCGTGATCGGCGTGCTGCCGGGCACGATGGGCCTGCTGCAGGCGACCGAGGTCGTCAAGCTGATCCTCGGCGAGGGCGAGCCGCTGATCGGCCGCCTGCTGCTCTACGAGGCGCTCGGCGCGACGTTCACGGAGCTGAAGGTGCGCCGCGACCCGGACTGCCCCGTCTGCTCCCGGCCGCCCGACTCGATCACCGACGAGGAGATGGGCGTCTTCCCCGACTACGAGGCGTTCTGCGCCGCGGCCGGCTAGGGTTCGCTCCATGGCCACAGTCAAGATTCCCCCGGTCCTGCGCCCGTCGGTCGGCGGCGAGAAGACGGTCGCCGCCGACGGCAGCAGCGTCGGCGAGGTCCTCAAGTCGCTCGCCTCGACGCACCCGGCGACGCAGACGCAGCTGTTCTCCTCCGAGGGCGAGCTGAACCGCTACGTCAACGTCTACCTGAACGACGAGGACGTCCGCGTGCTCGACGGCCTCGAGACGTCGGTCGGCGAGGGCGACACGCTCGTGATCCTGCCCGCGATGGCGGGCGGGGCCTGACGCACCGTCGCCGCGGTCCGCGCGCGCACTCGCGCGTGCGGAGCGCTTGCGTCGCCACACTAGACTGCTCTCCATGGCCACCCCGGAACGCCTCGAGAACAGACCCTGCGGCGGTCGCTACGGCGACCTCGTCCAGGCGATCGGGAACACCCCGCTCGTCGAGCTCAAGCGGCTCTCGCCGAAGCCCGGCGTCCGCATCTGGGCGGAGCTGGAGTCCTTCAACCCGACCGGCTCGGTCAAGGACCGCGTCGCTCGCGCGCTCATCGAGGACGCCGAGGAGAAGGGCGCGATCAAGCCGGGGATGACCATCCTCGAGCCGACGTCCGGCAACACCGGCATCTCGCTCGCCATGATCTGCTCGCGCAAGGGCTACAAGCTGCGCGTCGTCATGCCCGACAACGTGACGCCCGAGCGCACGCAGCTGCTGAAGATGTACGGCGCGGACATCGTCTACTCGCCCGGCGACCAGGGGTCCAACGGCGCGGTCGCGCTGGCCGTGGAGATGGCGGCGGCCGACCCGCGCTACTACATGCCCTACCAGTACGGCAACCCGGCCAACCCGCTCGCCCACTACAACGGCACGGCGCCCGAGATCCTCGCGGAGCTCGACGGCGACATCGCCGCGTTCGTGGCGGGCCTGGGGACCGGCGGCACGCTGATGGGCAACGCGCGGCGCTTCAAGGAAGAGCTCGGCGACGCCGTCAAGATCGTCGCCGCGGA
>JAATFK010000354.1 GCA_015655225.1 Solirubrobacterales bacterium
ATTCCCTCCTCCGCCGCGCGGCGGACCGCGACGACCAGCACCGCGTCGTCGACCGCGTAGCGCCGGCGCCCGCCGTCGGCCCGCGCGGGGCGCGGAAAGCCGAAGCGGCGCTCCCACGTCCGCAGCCGCTCGCGCGAGACGCCGGTCAGCGTCGCGAACTCCGTGGCGCTCACCGTCTGACCGCGCGTGTCCACGTTCGTGTTGTATCGAACCCGACGTTCCAGCACCAGTGACCGGGTCTGACCGCCTTGTCATCTGGCGCGTCCAGAGGAGGATGGACGCACCGATTCCCGATCGAGGAGGCGCAACACCGTGTCCGCCGCCCCGGCCGTCCATGGGACGACCGTCACAGTCGACGAGCACGAGCTCCTGCGCCGCTGGCACGAGGACGGCGACGCGGACGCCCGGCGCCTGCTGATCGAGCGGATGATGCCGCTGGTCCGCTCGCTCGCGCGTCGCTACGCCAATCGCGGAGAGCCGCTCGACGACCTCGAGCAGGTCGGCTGCGTCGGCCTGATCAAGGCCGTCGACCGCTTCGACCTCTCGCGCGAGCTGCGCTTCTCGACCTTCGCCGTGCCGACGATCCTCGGCGAGATCAAGCGCCACTTCCGCGACCGCGCCTGGTCGGTGCGCGTCTCGCGCGGCCTGCAGGAGCTGAGCGCGAAGGTCACGAGGGAAGCCGACCGCCTCTCCACCAGACTCGGCCGCTCGCCGACGATCGAGGACCTCGCGGAGGCGACCGGCTCGACCCCGGAGCAGGTGCTCGAGGCGCTCCAGGGCGCCCAGGCCTACAGCACGGTCCCGCTGGAGGAACCGCTCGGCGAGGACGGCGAGCCGGTCGCGCGGATCGGCGCCGAGGACCCCGAGTTCGACGTCGCGGAGGAGCGGATCGAGCTGAGCCGCGGCCTCAGCGTGCTGTCGGAGCGGGAGCGGCGGATCGTCCTGCTGCGCTTCTTCGCCGGCCTCACGCAGCGCGAGATCGCCGAGCGCGTGGGGATCTCGCAGATGCACGTCTCGCGCCTGCTGCGCCGCTCGCTGGAGCGGATGGGCGAGTCGATGTCGGCGGAATTGGCGTAGATCGCGCCGCTGCAAGGCCGCGCCCACCGCTTGGCCGCCTGACGCAGGGGGTATAGAACCGCTCCCATGGCACGATCTATCTGGAGCGGAGCGATCAGCTTCGGCCTCGTCAACGTCCCGGTGAAGCTCTACACCGCGACGTCGCCGAAGACCGTTCGCTTCAACCAGCTGCACGCTGCCGACGGCGGCCGCCTGAGACAGAAGCGGGTCTGCTCGATCGACGGCGCCGAGGTGCCCTATGAGCAGATCGTCAGAGGCTACGAGGTCGCCCCCGACCGCTACGTGATCGTCACGCAGGAGGAGTTGGACGCGCTGGACCCGCGCGCGACCAAGACGATCGACATCGAGGAGTTCGTCGACCAGTCGGAGATCGACCCGGTCTACTACGAGAGCGCCTACCACGTCGCTCCGGCGACCGGCGGCGCGAAGGCCTACCGCCTGCTGATGTCGGCGATGGAGGAGGCCGGCAGAGTCGCGATCGGCCGCTTCGTCCTGCGCACCCGTCAGCAGCTCTGCGCGCTGCGCCCGGCCGGCGGAGTGCTGATGCTCTCGACGATGCTCTTCGGCGACGAGGTGAACGCTCCCGACCGGCTCGACGAGCTCGAATCGCTCGCCGACGTGGAGGCGAACGACCGCGAGGTCGCGATGGCGCGGCAGCTGATCGAGTCGCTCGCGGCGCCGTTCGAGCCGACCAGATTCCGCGACGAGTACCGCGAGCGCGTGATGGAGCTGATCGAGCGCAAGGCCGCCGGCGAGGACGTCGCTGTGCAGCCGGCCGCCGCCGCGCCGGCCGCCGTCCCGGACCTGATGGCGGCGCTGGAGGCGAGCCTCGCCGCGGTCCGCTCCGACGCCGGGGCCGCGCCGGCCCCGGGCAGAGCGAGAGCCAGAGGCAGAGCGAGACCGAGAGCGAGAGCGGCCGCGCCGAAGCCCTCCGGCTCGCGCGGCTGAGCCGCCGACGCGGCAGAGCGCCGCCGACGCGGCAGAGCACCGCCGCGACATCCGCCGACGTTCCCTTCCGCACCTCGTGGACCCCGGGGGCGTTACCGATGCCATCACACGGTGTTCACGTCTTGTAAACCGGCGTATGGCGCCGGAGCCCCATCCTCCGGTCCCATGAGCCCGCTCATCGCACCCAGTGCGGAGCCGACCGCTCCGCCCAACCTCCGCACGCTGCGCCTGGCCCTGCGCGACGGTGCCGAGACGACCGTCCACGTCGCCGCCTACCGCCGCGCCGACACGCGCGCCCGGATCGTGCGGCTGCCGCAGCCCGAGCCGCTGGTCGACTGGTGCCAGCGCACCGGGACGCCCGACGCGCTCGTCGGCGGCTTCTTCGTGCGCCCGCAGGGGCGGCCGCTCGGCGAGCTGCGCACGCACGGGATCCAACGCGAGAGCACCGCCTTCGACGCGCCCTGGCACCGCCTGCGCGCGTGCGTGCACGTCGACCGCGGCGAGGTCGCGATCGCGCCCCGCACCGCCTTCTGCACCGCCCCGCGCGGCGACCTGCTGCAGGCCGGCCCGCTGCTCGTGCGCGGCGGCGAGACGGCCGTCCACGCGGGCGAGGACCCCGAGGGCTTCTCCGCCGGCTCGCGCCAGTTCGACTCCGACATCACCGCCGGGCGCTACCCGCGCGCGGCGCTCGCGGTGACCGCTGACGAGCTGCTCGCCGTTGCCTGCGACGGCCGCGCCCACGACGAGGCGGGGCTGACGCTCGAGGAGCTGGCGACGGCGCTCCTCGACCTCGGCGCGCTGAGCGCCCTCAACCTCGACGGCGGCGGCTCGACCTCGCTCGTCTGCGGCGGTCAGCTGCGCAACGTGCCGCGCGCGCAGCAGGATCGCGTGCTGCCGGGCGGCCGGGCGATCTCGACCGCGATCGCCTTCGCGCCCCGTCCGTAGACCCACCCGCGGCGGCCCCCGTAGCACCCCCACGGCCGACGCCGCGCCCACCCCCGGAGTGGTAATTCCCTGGTAGCTTCGAGGTCTGATGCTGTCATCGATCTCGCGCCGTCATGCGCTAATGGGAATCATGTTCTCCCCACGTGGCGGGTCGGCGCAGGTCGTGCGCGGCCTCGCCGCGGCGCTCCCCGACCACGGCTGGGACGTCACCGTGGTCAGCTCCTCGCTCGCCGGCGACTCCGACGCGACCCGCTTCTACAGCGGCCTCGACCTGCGCGCGCTCGACGCGACCGCCGCGCTCGGCGCGCCCGACCCGCTGCTCGCCGACCCGCCGCTGCACCCCTCCTACGAGGACCGCCCGGGCGCGCCCGACCGCGTCTTCGCGGCGGTCGACGACGCCGTCTACGAGCATCAGGTGCGCGCCTGGTCCACGGCGCTCGCCGACGCCGGCGCCGCGCACGCCGACGTCCTCCACCTCCACCACCTGACGCCGCTGCACGAGGCGGCCGCGCGGGTCGCGCCGCACGTCCCGGTCGTCGGGCACCTGCACGGGACCGAGCTGCTGATGCTGGAGCGGATCGCCGACGGCACCGCCCCCGACTCCTGGACGCACGCGGAGGAGTGGGTCGAGCGGATGCGGCGCTGGGCGGCGCGCTGCGAGCAGACGATCCTCCTGACCGAGCGCCAGCTGCCGCGCGTCGTCGAGCTGCTCGACCTCGATCCGGAGCGCTGCGTCGCGATCCCCAACGGCGTCGACCCGAGCCGCTTCCGCGTCGCCGACATGGCGGTCGACCGCCGCGCCTTCTGGCGCCACCACCTGGTGGAGGAGCCGCGCGGCTGGGCGCCGGGCCTCGCGGCCGGCTCGGTCGCCTACACCGACGCCGACCTCGCCGCCTTCCGGCACGGCCCGACGCTGCTCTACGTCGGCCGCTTCACCGAGGTCAAGCGGATCGGCCTGCTGATCCGCGCCTTCGCCCGCGCGCAGTCGCGCTTCCCGCAGCGCACGCCGCTGGTGCTGGTCGGCGGCCATCCGGGGGAGTGGGAGGGGGAGCATCCGCTCGACGCGGTCGCCGCCAGCGGCGCGCGCGACGTCTTCCTCGCCGGCTGGCACGAGCAGGACGCGCTGCCGAGCTTCTTCGCCGCCGGCGACGTGGTCGTGCTGCCGTCGGTGCGCGAGCAGTTCGGCCAGGTGCTGGTCGAGGGGATGGCCTGCGGGCTGCCGGCGATCGCGGTCGACGCGATGGGCCCGGCCGACATCGTCCGCGACGGCGAGACCGGCTGGCTCGTGCCGCCCGACGACGAGACGGCGCTGGCGGAGGCGCTCGCGGACGCCGCCGGCGACGCGGCCGAGCGCCGCCGTCGTGGCGAGGCGGCCCGCCGCGACGTGATCGCCCGCTTCGCCCGCGACGCCGTGGCGGCCCGCGTCGCCGACACCTACGGACGAGCGCGCAGACGCCCGAACCGGACGGTCGCAGCCCCCGCCGTCTAGCATGTTCCGCCTGCTCGTGCCCTGCTCCGGACGCGTCGTTCGCTGGTACCCTTTCGCTTCCTTCCAGTGTTCATGCTGCGTCCAGCAACACCCGATCCATGCTCATTCGTAAGCCGCCACAGGCCGCTGGCCTCTACCACCCTGAAAACGAGCACGACGCATGCGGCGTCGCGTTCGTGGCCAAGATCGACGGCGATGCCGACCACGGCGTCGTCAACCGCGCGCTCTTCGCGCTCGAGAACCTCGAGCACCGCGGGGCGGCCGGGGCGGACCCGACGACCGGCGACGGGGCGGGCATCTTGCTGCAGCTCCCCGACGAGTTCTTCCGCGCGGAGGCGTCCGTCGTCCTCCCGCCGGCGGGACGCTACGGCGTCGGCGTCTTCTTCCTGCCGACCGACGACGCGGAGCACGACCGGCTCGTCGAGCTGATCGAGCGGACGGTCGCCGACGAGGGCCAGAGCGTCCTCGCCTGGCGCGACGTCCCGGTCGACGAGGCGCACGTCGGCCGCATCGCCGGCGAGGCCGCGCCGCGGATCCGCCAGCTCTTCATCGGGGCGAGCGAGGAGCTGCCCGACCAGCTCGCGTTCGAGCGGCGCCTCTACGTGATTCGGCGCCTGATCGAGAAGGCGGCGGGCGCGGCGCTCGCGATCCCGAGCTTCTCCTCGCGCACGGTCGTCTACAAGGGGATGCTGACCGCGCCGCAGATGTCGGGCTACTACCCCGACCTGAAGGACGAGCGGATGACGACGCGGCTCGCGCTCGTCCACTCGCGCTTCTCGACCAACACCTTCCCCAGCTGGGAGCTGGCGCACCCGTACCGGCTGATAGCGCACAACGGCGAGATCAACACGCTGCGCGGGCACGTCAACTGGATACTCGCCCGCGAGTCGCAGCTGATGTCTGAGTACTTCGGCGACGACCTCGCGAGAGTGATGCCGGTCGTGCGCGAGGGCGGCTCGGACTCGGCTACGTTCGTCAACGTCCTCGAGCTGCTGGTGCTCGACGGCCGGCCGATCACCCACGCGGTGATG
>JAATFK010000436.1 GCA_015655225.1 Solirubrobacterales bacterium
ACCCCGCCGTCTCACCGCGAACTTCCCAACGGTGGAGCGTTTGGAACAAACGGCGGAATCTGGCGTGTCCGGGTAACCTGAGGTCGACCGTGCCTGAGATCGACGACCTGCGCGAGGAAGTGCTGCGACTGCGCGGGGCGCTCGCGATGCGCGAGCGCGAGGCACGGCAGCGGGAGCGTGTCCTGCGCCGCTCCTACAACGCGACCGTCCGGGCGCTCGCCGACGCCGTCGAGGCTCGCGACGCCTACACCGCCCGTCACGCCGAGCGCGTCGCCTCCTACGGCCTCGAGATCGCTCGTCGCTGCGGGCTCTCGGCCGATGACGAGCCCGAGCTGGAGTTCGGCTTCCTGCTCCACGACATCGGCAAGGTCGCGATCTCCGACGCGATCCTCCACAAGCCCGGCCAGCTGACGAGCCGCGAGCGGATCGTGATGCGCCAGCATCCCGTGATCGGCGACGAGATCGTCCGCGGCGTCGAGTTCCTCGCCGGCGCCCGTCAGGTCGTCCGCTCCCACCACGAGCGCTGGGACGGCGGCGGCTATCCCGACAACCTCGCCGGCGACCAGATCCCCCTGCCGGCACGCGTCTTCGCCGTCGCCGACACGCTCGACGCCCTCACCTCCGATCGCCCCTACCGCGCCGCCGCCAGCTTCGATAGCGCCCGCGCCGTGATCGCCGCCGGCGCCGGCACCCAGTTCGATCCCGACGTCGCCCGCACCTTCGCAGCGATCCCGAACGAGACGCTCGAAGCGCTCCGCCTCGCCTGCGCCCCCGGCGCCGTCCCGCCGGCCGCCACGCCCGCCGTCTGAGCCGGCAGCCGCAGGCGCAGCCGACCGCCCGCTCCGCCGCATGACCCGCGACCAGCTCGCCGCCGTCGCCGAGTCCGCCCTCGTGGCGGCCGGCCCGAGCGCCCTCGTCACCGCCTGGCACGAGCGCACGCTGCGGGCTGAGGTGACCGGATCGCGCGTCGCCGCCGTCCACAGCGGCGAGCGCGCCGGCGTGGACGTCCTCGCGATCGCGGACGGTCACACCGCGCGCGCCACCTCCGCGAGCCTCGCGCCGGAGGACGTCGCCCGCAGCGCCGCCCGCGCCCGCAGCGCGGCCGCCGCGATCGCCGCCGCCGCGCCCGCTCCCGGCGACCATCCGGGACCGCCAGAGCCCGCCACGCCCCGCTCCCACGACGGCTTCGACCCGGCCACCGCCCGCCTCGACGACACGGAGGCGACCGCCGCCCTGCTCGCCGCCTTCGAGGAGCAGCTCTCAGGCGCGGACGCCACCCTCACAGGCGTCTGGGAAGCGACCGCCACGACCTACGCGACCGCCGCCACGAGCGGCCAGCGCGCGACCGACGCGGTCACGAGCGCCCGGGCGCGACTGACCGCACGCGACAGCGCCACCACCGCCGAGCGCAGCGCCGTCGCCGCCGCCGCGCTCGACGTCGACGCGGTCGTGCGGGAGGCGCTCACCGCCCGCGACGAGCTGCCAGCCACGCTCCCGCCCGGCGACTACACGGTCGTCCTCGGCCCCGACGCGGTCGCCGCCGTCCTCTGGCTGCTCGCCACCACGGCCTTCGACGGCGCCCGCCACGCCGCCGGCGACGGGCTTCTCTCGGGCCGCCTCGGCACCCGCGTCGCGGCGCCCTCGATCAATCTCTCCGACACGCCCCGCTTCCACGGCACGCTGCCGCGCGCCTTCGACGCCGAAGGCGTCCCGAAGGCGCCGATCCCGCTGATCCAGGACGGCGTCGCGCACCGCGTCGTCCACGACCTCCAATCAGCCGCCCGCGCCGGCGGCGGCGCCCGCTCGACCGGCCACGCATCAGCGCACGGCCCCCAGCCGCGCAACCTCGTCCTCGCCGGCGGCGGCGCCACGGACGAGCACGAGCTGGCGGAGCCGATCGCGCTCGGCGCCTATCTCCCCCGGCTCGACGCCCTCGCGCCGCTGCACCCCACCGGCCAGCGCTTCTCCGCCGTCGCCGGCCCCGGCGCGCGCGTGATCACCGACGGCCGCATCGGCGGCCCGCTCGAACCGCTCCGCGTCACCGCCGGAGCGCTCGACGTCCTCGCCCACACCGAAGCGCTCGGCGCGCGCCTGCGACTGGTGAGCCGCGTCGAGCCCTCACACGAAGGCCCGCGCCTCACGAGCAGCGCGATCTGCCCGCCGCTGCGCACCCACGGCGTGCACCTCGACTGAAGCCGAGGCTCAGTGGATCTTCAGCAGGACGACGGTCAGCACGCCGAAGAGGATGGCGAACCCACCGGTCCAGCGGTTCAGGTTGCGCTCGACGAGCGAGCCGCCACCGAACGGGCCCGAGCCCGTGCCGACGCCGAAGGCGCCCGAGAGGCCGGCGTCTCTGCCCGAGTGCATCAGGATCAGGAAGATCAGGACGACCGCGACGAAGACCTGGATGACTGAGATGATCGTGTACATCGTCGGGCGATCTTACTACGAGGCGCGATTCTCGGAGCGCGCCTCGGCGGGCTCCGCGACGCGCTCGCGGTCACGATGCTCGGTCAGCACCTGGTCGACGTCGTCCTCGACGAGGCCCGGCTCCTCCGCCCCCGGCTGCAGCGCCTCGGTCGCCGACCACGACGGCAACCCGCCGCCGGCGCGGTCGAGTCTGCGCAGGATGTCGATCGCCTCGGCGCGCAGGCCGCGATCCAGCTGTCTGTAGTCGCGCTCCGACAGCTTGCCGGTGCGGAAGTCCATCTCGGCGTCGCGGATCTCGCGGTATCTCGCGTCTCTCTGCGCCTCCAGCTCCGCCACCTCGGTGCTCTCCAGCAGCTCGGCGCGCTCGGCCCGCCCGCGCCGCAGCGGCGCGATGACGATCAGGACGGCGATCGCCACGACCACGAAGACGGCGACGAACACCATCGGGAGCTAGGAGCGCGCGAGATCGCGCGCGACGCGCGCCGCGTACCCCGCGGAGACGCGCCGGACGGCCCCGTGCGGCATCGGCCAGATCT
>JAATFK010000671.1 GCA_015655225.1 Solirubrobacterales bacterium
CGCTGCGGACGGGTGTTCCGCAGCGGCGGATCTGGGAGCTGGAGGCGGGGATCGGCAATCCGACCGCGCGGACGCTGCTGCGTCTCGTCGAGGGTCTGAACATGCCGTGCTCACGCCTCTTCGCCCGGGCCGAGGAGCTGATGGAGATGACTCCGTCCGCCCCCGACGCGATCGGCTGACGCCGACGCACCCGTATTACGACGTTTGCGTCGTAAGTCTGCTGCTGCCAAGATGGAGAACGTCGGCGTTCATGAGCGGCGCCGTGGCGGCTGGGACCAAGCAACGGGGGCATGACATGGCTGATGGGAACGTGATCGTCGCGCGCGAGGCGTGGTCGGCCACCGAGCGCAGCCTGTTCGACGGAGCGCTCGAGTTCTACGCGGCCGCGAGCGGCGTGATCGACTGCGGCGGGAGCCACCGTCCGCACCTGCGCTACGACGCGATCGGGCTGCAGGCGGTGCGCGAGTCGATGCGGCTGCTCGAGCTGCGGATCCGGGCCGCCGGCGCGGAGGGCTTGACGGTCGAGCGGATCGAGCGGATCACGCGGCTCGAGCGCGACCTGCTGGAGCGGATTCTGCGGCGGCGGGGGCACGGCGACCGCTGATCGCCGGTCGCTGGTCGCTGGTCGCCGTGCCCCGGGTGCCGCGGGGGGTCAGGCGACGGTCACCGTGACGGCGCGCGAGTAGGTCGTGACGAACGGGTAGCGGCCCTGGCGCGGGACGAGCGCGCGGAACGCGAAGCGCCCGTGGGCGAGGCGGAACCGGTAGCGCGTGCTCCAGCGGCCGGCGCGGGTGGTGCGGACCGTTCGGAACGTCCGCCAGCCATAACCCCGCTGGTAGCCCTGGAGCGTCACGAGGAGGCCGCCGGCGGGGATCCCCTCGCCGCCGGCGCTGCCGCGCAGCGTGACGATCCGGCGCCCGGTGACGGTCGTGTGGTCGACGCTCAGCGCGACCGGGGCGTGGACCGACTCGACGATCGCGTTCGACGCCTGGGACCGCCGGCTGTCGGAGAACGCGACGTACGTGAGTCTGACGGCGCGCGTGGGGCCGGCCGGGAGGACGTAGGCGACGCGACCGTCACGGCCGCTGCGAAGGCCGCTGTGAGCGACCCAACCGCGACCGGCGACCTTCCAGGCGGCGCCGAGGCGGGCGCCGGCGATCGGGGCGCCGTGCTCGTCGAGCAGGCGGCCGGTGACCATCCAGCGGCGGGAGCGGGTGGAGGTCACGTTCGTGGCGGTGGCGCTGCCGGTCGTGCGGCGGAAGCCGATCCGCAGGACGGCATGCTCGCTCGCGCCGCTGCCGTTGGCGACGTGGCCGGAGCGGCCCGCGAGGGGGTTCGCGAGGCCGTGGACGCCGCCGGTGTCGAGAGGCGGGGGCGTGGTCGTGGTTCTGGCGCCGGGCTGGGGCTGTGGCGTGGCGGGGGTCGTCGGCGTGGTCGAGGGCGAGGGGTCGGGTGTCGCGTCGGCGGCGGGCGGAGGCGGCGGCGGCGCGGTGCGGCCGGCCGCGTCGGCGACCAGGTCGCTCGGCGTGGTCCGGGCGCTGCCGGCGCCGTTGGGGTTGGCGGCGACGACCTCGGCGACGAGGCGGTGGTAGGCGTCGGCGGCGGTGATCGCGTAGGCGGAGCCGGTCGCGCCGGCGATCGGGACGCACGAGGCGGCGTCAGGGTCGATGATCGCGTCGGCGCCGTCGCAGCGGAGCCAGCGGTAGCCGTAGGCGGTCGGGGCACCGTCCCAGACGCCGGGCGAGACGGTCAGGCTCGCGCCGACACGGAGGGCGCCGGCGAGCGCGGGCGACTGGGTGACGAGCGGCCCGTTGTGGGTCGCGATCGTGCGCTCGTGGACGGTGGCGAGATTGCCGGCGGCGTCCTCGACGGCGACGCGGAGGGTGTGCTGGCCGTCGAGCAGCGCGGCCGTGTCGAGGGTGACGGCGTCATGGGTCGCGGTCGGGCAAGGCTGCGGCGAGGCGAACTGGTAGGGATCGCCGTCGCCCGGCTCGACGTCAGCGCACCGGCCGCCGTTGGCGTCGACCACGTGCCGAGAGCGCTCGACCCCGTCGACCGAGACGACCGAGCGATAGACCCCACCGCCGTCGTCGACCGCCTCGTAGGAGAGGTTCGCGCTCCCGCGCAGCGGCGCGTCGCCGCCCGCGAGCGTGCCAGCGAGGTTGTGTGCCTCCGGCGGGGTGGTGTCGTGGAGGCCGAGGGTGGCGTGGGAGAACGTGGCCTGGGCGGGGACAGCGGCGCAATCGAACGACCCGATTACGTCCCAGCACCGAAGGGCCAGATGCAACGAACGCCAGGAGACGTCCTGATATCGCAGCGTCTCGGGCGAGCTGAGGACCATCGTGTCACCGCTCTGGCGAGGCGACGCAAAGTCGACAAGATCGTCGGGGTCGTCGTCGGACCACGCCTGAAAGACGTACGGCCGGTTGGCCACTGACGGCACCGTTCCCCAGTGCAGGGAATACGTGCGATCGAGCGAGAGCGCGCTGATCGTGGTTCCGGCCGGTGCGGTGAAGGTCCAGCCGACCCAGCTGCCGGCCATCGCCGTCAGGCCGGTGCTGCCGTACTGGAGCGAGAAGCTGCCGCTCGGGGCGGCGCAGCCGGTGGCGTTGCCGTTGTCGTGGCCGGGCACC
>JAATFK010000315.1 GCA_015655225.1 Solirubrobacterales bacterium
GCTCCGTCGCTCTACAAGCACGTCGCCGACAAGCGCGCGCTCGAGAACGCGATCATCTCCGACGGCCTGGTCGAGCAGGGCGACCGCGCCGCCGCCGCGGTCGCGCGTGCCCGCGCCGCCGGCGAGGATCCGCTGCTCGCGATCGCGATGGACTTCCGCGACTTCGCCGTCGGGAGCCCCCATCTCTACGGCCTGATGACCGGGCGCCCGCTGAACCACGCCGAGCTTGCTCCCGGCGCCGAGGAGTACGCCGGCGAGGCGCTGCGCGCCGTGCTCGACGGGAACCGTCAGCTCGGCCTGACGCTCTGGGCCTTCTCGCACGGGATGGTCACGCTCGAGATCGCCGGCCGCTTCCCGGCCTACGGCGACGCCGACGCGGTCTGGCGCGCCGGGCTCGCCAGCATCCGCCTCGGCGTCGCCGGCTGAGCGGCGTGCGGCTCTCGCTTGCCTAGCGCTACCAAGAAGAGGACGTCGCCTTTGGGCGTGCGCTGCGCAAGCAGGGTCGGAGCGCCGGGACGCTGACGGCTATCGTGGCGCCGCGATGCCCACGGTCGCCTTTGCAACCTGCGCCTCGCTGCCGGCGCTGACGCCGGACGACCGTCTGCTGGTCGACGCGGCCGCCGCCCACGGGATCGAGGCGGTCCCGTGCGTCTGGGACGACCCAGCGGTCGCCTGGGAGCGGTTCGACGCGGTGCTCGTCCGCTCGGTCTGGGACTACCACCTGCGGCGCGAGGCGTTCACCGCCTGGGCACGCCGGATCGACGGGGCCGTCCCGCTCTTCAACGGGGCGCGGGAGATCGCCTGGAACACCGACAAGCGCTACCTGCGTGACTTCGCCGCCGCCGGCGTGCCGGTCGTGCCGACCGAGTGGCTGGCGCGCGGCGCGCGGGTCGCGCTGGCGGAGCTGCTGGCGCGGCGCGGCTGGCGGGAGGCGATCGTGAAGCCGTCGGTCGGGATGGGCTCCTCCGGCATCTCCCACGTGCGCGACGGCGACGCCGCGGTGCTCGCGGGGGGTGCGACGGTCTCCGGCGGGGGCCCGCTCCGCGTGCCGACCGAGCCGGTCGCCCCGCAGGCGGCGCTCGACGCGCTGCTGGCACAGGACGACGTCCTCGTCCAGCCGTTCGCGCACTCGGTGCGGGAGCGCGGCGAGCTGTCGCTCGTCTTCCTCGACGGCACGTTCAGCCACGCGCTGCGCAAGCGGCCGCGCGCCGGCGACTTCCGCGTGCAGACCGGCTGGGGCGGGACGATCGAGGGAGCGGACGCGACCGGCGCCGCCCTGGCGGTCGCGGCGACGACGCTCGCGCAGCTTGCCCGCACGCCGCTCTACGCGCGCGTCGACCTGCTCGAGGAGGACGCCGACGCGCCATGGCTGATCGAGCTGGAGCTGGTCGATCCCGTGCTCTACTTCGGGGTCGATCTGACCGCGGCGGAGCGGCTCGCGGCAGCGCTGCGACGGCGCCTGGACGGCCGCTGAACGGCCGCGCGATCTCCACCTGACGGTGGTGGGCAACGGACGATCCCAGTGCGAACGTGTGTTCGCATGAGCGTCAAAGGCCGTCCCTACACCTGGTTCAGAGCAGCCCTCGATCGCGGCGACCTCGCGGCGATCCGCGCGGAGGCCGCGGAGCTGAGCACGATCCGCCTCGACGACGCGCTGCGGATCTGCCTCGTGATGCGCGACCAGGCGGCCGAGCCGCTCTACGAGCGCGCGGTCGTGCGCTGGATCGGCCGCTTCGCGCTCGAGGTCCGCGGCGCCGAGCTGGCCGACCTGCGCGAGGCGGCCGGCGCCTTCGAGGAGCTGCGCGCCGCGCCCGACCTCGCCATGGAGCGACTCGCGACGCTCTGCGCCCGCCACCGGCTCGGCTTTCCGTAGCCACGCAGAGCGGCGCCCGGCCGCCGCCGCGCGCGCTACGGTCTCGGCCGGAAAGCGGTGCGGAGGAGAGCGGAGGAGCGATGGGCGACGACGACACGGCGCTGCTCGAACGGCACAGACCGCTGCTGCGCTACGACTCCCAGGAGACGTACTTCGCCGACGCCGCGCAGGAGTGGACCGACGCCCCCGGCAACGCGCTCCAGCGCCGCGACGGCTCGGTGCTCGCGACGCCGCCGCAGCTCTCGCTCGCGCTGCTCGCGGGCGGCCACTACGCCGATGCCGCCGCCCCACCGGTCCAGCCGGGCGACTGCATCGGCCACCGCGGCGACGACTACGTGCAGGCGGCGCGCGCGCTCCACGCTCAGGCCCGCTACGCCAACCGCATGTACGGCCGCGTCTCGGACGACAGCGCCGGACGCACCTGGCTGCAGTACTGGTTCTTCTACTTCTACAACGACTACAACCTGATCGGCCCGCTGATCAGAGCGGGCCTGCACGAAGGCGACTGGGAGACGGTCCAGCTGCGCCTCGACGCCGACGGCGCGATCCCCGACCTCGCCGTCTACGCCCAGCACGACGGCGCCGAGGCGCGCCGCTGGGGACTGGTCGAGCGCGTCGGCCTGCGGCCGGTCGTCTACCCCGCGCGCGGCTCCCACGCGTCGTACTTCTCGGCCGGCGACGACCACTGGACCGGCCACTGGTTCGACCACGCCGACGGGCTGCGCCCGACGCCCGAGCTGACGCTCGTCACGATCGACGAGGACGCGCCCGCGTTCGCCTGGATCCACTGGCCGGGGAGCTGGGGCGACACGCGCAAGGGCACCGGCCTGCTGAGCGGCCTCGACTCCGACAGCCCGGTCGGGCCGGGCGCGCACTCCCAGTGGACCGATCCAGCGCGGCTGGTCGCGAAGGCCCGGCAGCCGGAGGAGTTCGCGGTCACGCCGCGCCCGCCCGGGCCAAGGCCGGTCGCGCCGCCCGCGCCGGCGGTCACGCTCGCGCGCGACGGGCTCGCGCTGCGGGTCACCTATGCCTGCCCGGACTGGCCGGCGGGACGGGAACCGGCGGGGCTCGTCGTGACCGTCAACTCGCCGCGGGAGCCGCTGCCGCCGATCGCCCACCGCGTCCCGATCGA
>JAATFK010000276.1 GCA_015655225.1 Solirubrobacterales bacterium
AGCACGGCGTGCTCGACGCCCAGGAACGCGTTCGGCCCGAGTATTGCTCGCGCCTGCCCGGTGTGCGCCACGTTGACGTGGTAGGTGTGCGCTCCCGCGGCGCGGTCACGCGCGAGCGCGAGCATCTTCGGCCCGTACGCCGCGAGGATCCGCTGGACCGGTACCGCCGGCAACGGGTTGGGCAGCTCGAGCGCGTCGATCTCGTCGAGGTACGCGACCATCGCCGCCATCGGTTTGATCCCCGGCCGCGCGTCGCCGAAGCCCAGGCCAAGCACGTGACGGCCGGGATAGGCATCGGCCAGCAGGACGCTTGCAGCATGGGTCCACCGGGCCTCTCGCGACCAGATCTTGGCGATGCCGTTGACGATCTGCATCCGCTCGGTGCAGGACAGCAGGTAGCCGGCGTGCGAGAACGCCTCGCGTCCGAGCAGCTCGGGAACCCAGAACGCTCGCCATCCCTGCTCCTCGAGCTCCCGAACCGAGTCGCACATCCGCGCGGCCGGCTGATGCTCGAAGTCAAAGGTCCAGATCCCGAAGGTCCCAAGCTCCCGACCATCGATGCTGCCCATCGAACACCACCTCCCGCATCGCCGAACCAAACGCAGCGAAGTATCGCAGAATGACGATTTGAGGCAGCGTGCTGACTGACACCGGCGGACGCGCGCCGAGGAGCGGCCGCGGTGCAGTCGACCCCCTCTACAGCGTCTGTCCGAGCACGGCGACGAGTTGGGCGATGCGCTGCTCCTCACGCTTGTAGTGGGTCCACTTCCCCACCCGCGTCGCCCGCACGAGGCCCGCTCGCTCCAACTCGGCCATGTAGGCAGACACTGTCGACTGCGCCAGCCCGGCCTTCGCCTGGATGTGGCTCACGCATACCCCAACCTCAACCGAATCGGCGATCGCCTCCTCCGGCGAGAAGTGGCGCTCAGGCTCACGCAACCACGCCATCACCTGCAAACGCATCGGGTTGGCCAGCGCCCGCAGCGCCCGCAGCACGTCCCCATCAGATAGAGCCACGACCTCCGCCATGGGCGCCAGGATATCTAGGCTCCATCGACCTTCCGAAGACCTTCGACATGAACGACGACGCAGCCCGCTACCTGCGGCGCTTGGCCTTGTAGAGGGCAGTGTCTCCGCGCGCGATGAGGTCGTGGAGCGTGTCCTGGCGCTGCAGCTGGGCGAAGCCCGTGCTGACGGTGGCACCGGGGACGAGTCGGTCGAGCTCGTCTTGGATCTCGTCGAAGCGGCGGTGGGCGCCGGCGAGATCGGCATCGGCGAGCGCGCAGACGAACTCGTCGCCTCCGAAGCGAACAATCGGGTCGTACGGGCGAAGTCGTTTGCGCATACTCGCCACGACGGCGACCAGCAACCGGTCCCCGGCATCATGGCCCTCGCGATCGTTGTGCGCCTTCAGGCCGTCGACGTCGACGAATGCCAGCACGAGGCGGCCGTCCGCGCGGCGCGCGCGATCGAGCTCCGCCTGCAACAGCGTCGTGCCGATCGCGCGGCGGTAGCTGCCGGTGAGGTCATCGAGCGCGGAATCGCTCAGCGCTCGGCGCAGATGCTCCCGATCCTCGCGCGCCTGCTCACGGTCCTCGGCCGCGCGCTGTCGGTCCTCAGCTGCCCGTCTGCGATCAGCGGCAGCTCGATGGCGCATCGCGGCCGCTGCTTGGGACTCGTCGTCTCGGGCCGCGAGCCGATCTCGGGCGATTGCGGCGAGGTCACGGGACTCGCAGGCCAGGTCGCGGGCACGCGCGGCGTCATCGCGCGCGTCGGCCGCATTCAAGCGCTCCAACGCGATCTTCGTCCGCGCTACGGCCTCCGCGGCGCGCGCCCTCGTCACGTCGGCGCGTTGTTGGCGTGCGTCTTCACGCTCCTGGGTCGAGGCCGAAGTCCCGTCGCCACTCTCCTCGTGATCGGCGAGCGCCTGATCCCAATCCGAGAGCCGTTGATCGGTCTCCGAGGAGAGACTGTCGCGCTCCGCGCTGTCCTGATCGCGATCGGAAGCGGTCTGCTCTGAGTCGGCGGCGGTCTGATCCGCGTCGGCGGCGGTCTGCTCGACATCGGCGACCGTCTGCGCAGCATCAAGAGCAGCCGTCTCAGCATCCGCGACCTCCTGCTCGATGTCGCCGCCAGCAGACGTCACCGGCGTGATCCGCCGAATCGGGTCTCCGAGGCATCTGCCGCGCCGGTCCCCAGAGGATCCGCGGGTTCCCCGGCAGAGCCTTCCCCTACGACGTCGCAGGCATGAACGGCATCGCTGATGACTCTCGTCGCGCCAGCGACACGGAGCCCGACGCACCGCGCCGCCTCGCTGCGGTCGTGATCGCCCAAGATGATCAAGGCGAGCAGCTCATGCGAGCGGCCCCGGAACGCAACATCCTCCCTCGCGACCACCGAACGGCGCGACCGCTGACGCCGCTGGCGGCGACTCGGCGAATCGATGCAGCGCCGGTAGACATCCTCGGCGAGCACGTACCGAAGACTCCGCCCGTCGAGCTCGACGACGTCAGGCGCTCGCCACACCGCGAGCAGCGCCTCCAGCACCGTGCTCTCCGCCATCGGGGCGTCGTGACCTATCGCCAGCGCAAGGTTGTAGAGCGGTCTCGCGTGCCGCTCGCACAGCGCCGAGAGCGCGACGCGATCATGCTCGGCGAGCGCCATCAGCACTCCCGCGTCATCACCAGGCTCGAACGACGGGTCCATGTGCCCACATCACTCCAGATACATGTCGAACAACAAGAGCGACGCTACCCGGCCTCTGTTAGAAACCAACTTAAGTGCTGCATACGGTCCGTACGCGGACCCCCGGACCCCGAAGGGGGGTCGACGACCGGGCTATGGGGCGCGATTGGGCACGACGGTGGGTCCTGCGCTGCGGTGCTTGACCCAGGCGGTGAGATCGCTGGCCGGAACGGGCCGGCTGAGGTAGTGCCCCTGTGCCTCGTCGCAGCCGTAGCCGCGGAGCTGCTCCCACGCGGCTTCACTCTCGACGCCCTCGGCGACGACGCGCAGCCCGCGGCTTCGTGCCAGTTCGACGATCGGCCGCACGATCGCGGCGTCCTCGCTCTCCGGCGTACGGTCGATCGCGAACGAGCGGACGATGTTGATCTCATCGACGTTCAGTCTCTTGAGATAGGTCAGCGACGAGTAGCGGGTGCCGAAGTCGTCGAGCGACGGTGTCACGTGAAGCGTTGCTTTCGGTTGGTAGTGCACGACGAGCTGTCGGTCTCCGCGGCGTAGAGCGCGTGGCCGTTGCGATCGACCTTCGCGCGGTATCACCCGACGATCACCCACGTCGCGGTGATCGCGGCACTGTCCGTCTCACGCGCTCGCGTCGCCAGATGACTCGCGGTCCGATCAAGCAGCGCGTTCAAGCGCGCGAACCTCGGGTCCGTCTCCGTGTCATCAACCTGCGCCGCGGCTCGTGGCCGTTCCACCGCGAGCAGCGTCAGCTCTGGCCCGACTGCATCGGAGTAGCGATCGAACGCCTCTCCGACACCGCCTCGATCCGCTGTCGACAGTTGCGCCATGTCCGTGCGCGCCTGAGCCCGGATCGTTGCGACCTCACGCAACGTCGCTGGGCTCACGGATCTCTGCGCGATCGCGCGCCACTCGAGTCCATCCTCACGGTTCGCGTCCGCGTGCGCCTCGGCCAACACGAGCCTGCCTTGGGTCTGCACCGACGCCTGCCGGCGAAAGTGCCCGATCCCGATCGCGGCCGCCACCAGCGCTATCACCGCGAGCACCAGGAGGACGAGCGGGACGAGCGCGTGCCGAAGGCTCGGAGCTGCCGAAGCGGTGGGCGATCGCGAAGGAATCGGTTCTGTATCGACCACGACGATCCCGCTCTGAGGCCACGGTGGAAGTCGATCGCCATGTGAGTCGATTCATGGCGTCCGGAGCAGAAGATGCCGCGTGCGGCCGGCCTGGCGCGCAATCCCCACCCCGCCCGGCGAGCGGACGTGGCCGGCGCGCAGGCCGCTGACCGGAGCGTGCGGCTCAGAGGAGCGCGGGAACGTCCCCGGCGGCCATCGGTCTGCCGAGGAGATATCCCTGCCCGATGTCGCAGCCGAGCTCTTCGAGGAGGCGCCGTTGCGTCTCGGTCTCGATGCCCTCCGCGACCGTGCGAAGCTCGAGACCGCGCGCGATCGTCACGATCCCCTCGATCAACGCCGCGGCCTGCGGCTGCTGGTCGAGCGCGGTGACGAACGCACGGTCGATCTTGACGACGTCGATCGGGAACTGGATCAGATACCCGAGCGCGGAGTAGCCGGTGCCGAAGTCGTCCAGCGCGATCCGAACGCCCAGGCCGCGCAGCACGCTGAGCGCCCGCAGATGCGCGGCGCGATCGTCGAGCAGTGTCCGTTCCGTCACTTCCAGTCTGAGCGAGCTGGCGGGAAGGCCGGTGCGCGCCAGCGTGGCAGCGACGACGTCGGCGAAGTTCGCGGTATGCAACTGCACTGGCGCGACGTTGACCGCGATCGACAGCTCCGCCGCGGGGTGCAGACGTCGCCACGCCGCCATGTCCGAGCAGGCCTGCTCGAGGATCCACTCGCCGAGCGAGACGATCGCACCGGACATCTCGGCAGCTGGGATGAACTCGTCGGGAGCGACCGGGCCCAGCTCGGGATGCGTCCAGCGCGCGAGGGCCTCGAAGCCAAGCAGATCGCCGGTGCGCAGATCTACGAGCGGCTGATAGGCGAGGCGCATCTCACCGCGGCGGTGTGCGTCCGCGACAGCGTTGCGGAGGCGCAGCCGTCTCCCAGCGCTCGCGCGCGTGGAGGCCGTCGTCGACGCCCCGAGCCGCTCTGCCCCCGCCTTGACGCGCGCGAGGGAGGCGGACGCCTCCTGCAGCAGGAGCTCCGCCTCGACCGAGCCGTCCGCTGGTGTCAGCAGGGCAATGCCGATGGTGGCGGCCACCGACTGCGTCTGCCCGTCGATCAGGTACGGCACGCGGGCGACCACGTCTCGCATGCGCTCGGCGATCCTCAACGCGTCCGCCTCGTCCTCGACCACCTCGCAGAGGATCAGGAACTCGTCCGCGCCGAGACGGCAGATGGCGTCTCCTCTGCGCAGCTCGGCGGCGATCCGCTGGGCGACCGCGATCAGGATCTCATCGCCGGCGCGGTGTCCGAGGGCATCGTTGATCAGCCGGAAGTCGACCAGATCCAACGCGAGCACGGCGCTCGCCGCGTCGGCTCGCCTGCCGCGCTCCAGCGCCCCGTTCACGAGCTCGCGAAAGAGCGACCGGCTCGGCAGACCGGTCAACGCGTCGCGCAGCGGGTCGCCGTCGAGGACACGGTGCAGCTCGATCGCGTCCGCGGCGAGCATCGCGAGATCTTCCAGGATCCGGAGGTCCCGCTCGCTCCAGTCACGGCGCTTGCCGTCGATCGCGCAGAACGATCCGAGCGTCTCTCCGCTGCGGAGGCGCAGCGGGACCCCGGCATAGGCGATCACGCCGATGTCGCGGATCGCCAGGTTCGTCGAGACCAGCGGGTCGGTTCGAGCATCCGCGATCACCAGCGGCGCATCCCTTTGGACCACGTGCTGGCAGAACGAATGCGACAGCGGCGTCTGACCGAAGGACGCCCAGGGCTCCGGCAGCCCGACCTGTCCCGCGAAGACCTGCCGATCCTCGTCCACCAGCGAGACGAGCGAGACCGGCACGCCGAGGAGCTCGACCGCAAGCCGGTTCAGTCGCTCGAGCGACGCGTCCGGGGCGGCGTCGAGCAGCGTCGTGTCCCGAAGCGCCGCCAGGCGGGCTCCGTCTCGGACACGGTTGCCTGCGCCGTCGCCGATGCCCGCTCGGACCATGTCGATCACGCGGGTCCCGTTCGCGAGGGCGCGGTGGTGTTCTGCCGTGCGAGGAAGCGGTGGAGGCCGCCGAGGTCGAGTGGTCTGGCGAAGAGGTAGCCCTGGCCGCTGTCGCACTCCTCGCCTTGGAGGCGGTTGTATTGCGTCTGCTCTTCGATGCCCTCCGCGAGTGTCTCGAGGTTGAGCGTCTTGCCGAGCTGCACGAGCGTGTGGACGAGCGCGCGGGAGTCCGCCGAGCCGGCCATCGCCGAGATGAACGAGCGGTCGATCTTGAGCGTGTCGACCGGGAATCTCTGCAGGTAGGCGAGCGACGAGTAGCCCGTGCCGAAGTCGTCGATCGCGATCCGCACGCCGATCGCCCGGAGCGCCTCGAGGCCCGGCACGACCGCTTCGACGTCGTGCATCAGCGCCGTCTCGGTGATCTCGAGGATCAGCGTGGCGGGGTCCAGGCCGCTGGCGGCAAGCGCGTCGCGGACCTCCGCGATGAACGTCGGTCGCTCGAGCTGCCGGATCGAGACGTTGACCGAGATCGTCAGGTGGTGGCCCGCGGCGTGGAGCCGGACGCCTTCCTCGCAGGCGGATCGCAGGACCCAGTCGCCGACCTCGGCGATCATGCCGGTCGCTTCGAGGACCGGGATGAAGTCGTCAGGCCCCACGACGCCGCGCACCGGATGTCGCCAGCGCAGCAGCGCCTCGACGCCGGTGATGATGCCGCTCTCGAGCTCGAAGATCGGCTGGTAGAGCAGGAAGAACTGATCTGCTTCGAGCGCGCCGCGCAGATCCATCTCCAACAGCATGTGGTCCTGCATCGCGGTCTGCATCTCGGCTTCGAAGGTCACGACCCGGTTCTTGCCGGCACCCTTGGCCTCGTAGAGCGCGATGTCGGCATCCCGCAGCATCTCCGCCGCCGAGGACCGGTCGCCGCACGCAATCCCGACGCTCGCGGTCAACAGCAGCGGTCTGCCCGGGCTCTCGGCCAGCTCGAACGGCTCGGAGAGGACCGCGAGGATGCGCTCGGCGACGAGCTCCGGCGCCGCGTCCATCGACGCGCCGTCGACGAGCACGACGAACTCATCGCCGCCGAGACGACCGACCGTGTCGGCCGCCCGCACGGTCGCGATCAAACGGCCCGCAACCGCTCGCAGAAGCGCGTCGCCCGCGTCGTGCCCGAGCGTGTCGTTGACGCTCTTGAACCCGTCGAGATCGATGAACAGCGCGGCGACCGGCGCGTCGATGCGCCGATTGCGCACCAGCATGTGCTCGACCCGGTCCAGGATCAGCGCGCGATTCGCAAGCCCGGTCAACACGTCATGAAACGCCTGATGACGGATCTGGTCGACCAATCGCGCGTTGACGATCGCACCCGCGCCATGCGCAGCCAGACCGCTCAAACGCTCCTCGACCGCGTCCGCGGCATACCCGGCCGCCTCCTCGTCGAACTCGACCAGGATCCAGCCGATCGTCTCGCCCTTCGCGCGAATCGCGGCCAGACGGGTACCGGAAGGAGCTCCCGTCCGAGCCAGCTCCTCCAGATCGACCGACCGCAGCACCGCCTCCTCATCGAACCCATCGGCGGCCGCCAGTCGCGGCTCGGCTCCGCCGGAGTCGAGCAGATAGACCGCCGCGCGCTGGCAGCCGAGCACGCTCGGAGCGACGCGCGCGAGCTTCAGCGCCATCTCGTCAGGCGTCACGATCTCGGCCAACGCCTGCGAGAGGTCCAGCAGCGACCGTGCCGTCCGCACGTCGCGCTTGGACTCCTCCAGCGCGGCCCTCGTGGCGAGGAAGCCGGCCGCCAACTGGGCATACGTCTCGACGACGCCCGTCGCTCGGGCGAAGAGGCGTGCGCCGGGGTCGAGCACGACGAGATACCCGTAGCGCCGCTGGCCGGAGACCACCTCGACGACCTGCCGGTCGGGATCGAGGGGCGCCGGGCCGCTCAGCAGCTCCCGCGCGAGCCGGAGCGCCGCTTCGCGTCCGAACCCCTCGGCAACCACGGGCCCCACGTCGGGGAGCTGCCGCTCCAGCACCAACGCGCACTGAGGGGCGGCGACGGCGCGAGCCGTCGCGCGAACGATCCTTCTCAGGACCTCCGCCGCGCCGGCCTCGCTGACGACGTCGACCACGAGCGCCTGAAACTGCTCCAGTCGCGCCGAGGACAGTCCGGCACGCAACTCCGCGAACTGCCGCTCACGCACCGTCGGATCGACGTCGCGCCAGCGCACGCGAAAAACTCCCGCCCTGGAACCGTCTGATGCGGCGGGCTCCTCGAGGACCTCCACCTGCTCGTAACCGAAGATCGACACGCACGCCTGATACTGGCCCGTCAGCATCGCCCGGAACTCCGGGGACAGCTCGAGCGTGGGCGCGATCGTCGATCTGATCGTCCATTCGCGCGGCGCGACCTCGTCGACCTCGACCGTCAGCGGCGGCAGCACGCTCGCCGTCAGTGCAGGCAGCGTGGCGAACATCACCTCGGGCGTGCCGAGACTCTGGATCAGCTCGATCACCTCCGCGCCGGAGCGCCCGCTCGTCGTCTCCATGCCGAACTCGCGCAACGACTCGGCTCCTCCGAGCGCCTGCGCGGCGGACGCGAGCAGCCGCTGAAAGCGCTCGTACGGGACCCACGGCTCGTACCCTCGCGCCGGCTCCACGCGGCCGGGCTCGTTCGCGCGCCGAAGGACCTCGGCCACCACGTCAGCGGGCAGCCGATCCTCGAGAAAGAGGTTGAGATCCTCCACGAAACGGCCCGCGACACTGTGCCCGTGAGCGCTTTCACGGGCGGCCTCGGCCGGCGCTGGTCTGGGCTTCGGCATCTCGCGTTGGACGGTGCGGCTAGGGACGGTCATTTCAGCTGATATCGGCAGTTCAGACGGACGCTTGATGTCAGCCCATCCGTCTGGGCAGAAGCTGGCGCAACAACGACGACGTCTGGTCGCCTGGTCGCCTGTCTTTACACTGACATTCGGAGTGACGATGCTCAACCTCAGAGCCCGCGTCACCGATAGCCCAGTAATGACCATCTCGGCCAGGACCGCGCTTCGGGCAGCCTGCTGCGTCTGTCTGTTGCTCACCGCTGGCGCCAGTCCGGCGCTCGCTCGTCGGACGGTCGCGGTGAATGATCAGGTCGCGCATACGATCGCCGTCGGGTTCGGGCATCAGTCCTCCGCTCAGGTGGCGCGAGAGATCAAGCGCGTTCACGGGACGATGGTGA
>JAATFK010000020.1 GCA_015655225.1 Solirubrobacterales bacterium
CCCGCCGGCGGGCCTCGGCCCAGCGGCCGGCGGCGACATCGTCGAGGGCGATGGTGACGAGCGCCGCGACCGCCGTGCCGCTGGCCCCGGAAGCGACGGCCCTCGCGATCACCCGTTCGTGCGCCGGCCGGCACCGGTCGACCTGATCGGTGAAGAACGCCGCCCGGCCGGCGCGGATCACGACACCTGGCTCCGCGTCGTCGACCCGGCGCAGGTGCTCGCGCAGGCTGGAATGCGCAGCGTCGTCGGCGTGCGCCGGATCGCCGAACAGGCTCGCGCAGACGCCGAGCAGCGGAGGGCACCGCGGTCCGAGTCGCGCGAGAGCCTTCAGGAACGGATGCCAGAGGTCGACCCGCCCGGCCGAGAACCAGCACACGGCCAGCCATGTCTCGAGCGCGTCGGCGAGGACCTGGTCACTGACGTCCGGCTGCGCCCCCCAACGCTCCACCGCCACGTGGAGGAGCCGATGGGCCGCGTCCACGTCGCCGTCGTCGTTGACCAGGATGTATGCGGCGGCAGTGGCCGCCTCGAGCGAGCGTTCCTGGCCGGGCACGGCCTTCCGCGCACTGATCAGCAACTGCGGCGCGTCGGCCAGCTCCCCGTGCAGGTGGGCGGCGACGAACGCGCTCGCGGCCAGTCGGCGGCTGCGTTCGGCCGGACTCGGGCTGAGATCCGCTGCCCTGAGGAGCGCATCGAGGGCCAGAGGCGCATCGCCGCACGCCACCGCATCGTGAGCCGCTCGCTCGAGCAGACTCGCGATCTCCTCGTCCTCGTCGGACGTCGCGCGGGACAGGTGCCAGACGCGCAGGTCGCCGTCGGGGGTCAGTGCCTCGGCGAGGGCCAGGTGCGCCTCCCGGCGCTCGGCGGCGGTCGAAGCGCCGAGCACGGCCGAGCCCACGAGCGGATGCCGGAACACCATCGTCCCGTGACGGGTTGCGACCAGCCGGCGCTCCAGCGCGGCAGCGAGCGCGTCCGCCGCGACGATCCCGTCGTCGGCTGCGTCGACGAACGGGCGGCCGCTGTCCCGGGCCAGCGCCATCAGCAGGAGCAGCCGGCGCGAGGCCGCCGGGAGTGTCGTCAGCCGTTCGGCGAACAGCCGCTCGATCCGCCCGGCGTGACCGGTGTCCGCCAGCGCGGCATCGGGGGTGCCGCGACGCGGGACGCTCAGGGCGGTGGCCAGTTGCTGGACGGCGACCGGGTTGCCGTCGGCCTCGCGGACGACCCGCCTGCGTTCGACGGTCGTCAGCGCCGGTTGGTGGGCCTGCGCGAGTCGCGCTGCCGCGCGCGGGGAGAGCGGCCCGACCGGCAGCGTCGACACGGTCCCGAGCGGGCCGTCGTCCTCGCGCATGGCGATGAGGACGCCCACGCGTGCACCGGGGCGCGCCCGTCGCAGATGCTCCATCGTTCGATGCACGACGTCGGCGGTCGCGCGATCGATCCAGTGCGGATCGTCGACGACCAGCAGCAGAGGGCACCGGTCGGCGGCGCGCAAAAGCAGCTCGGCTGCCGCCGCCGCCACCTCCGGGAGACCGGGCGCCGGCGCCTCGACCCGTCCTGCCGCCGCGGCCAGCACCTCGCGGTGCCTCGGCGCCAACCGCGAGGCCACATCGTCAAGCGCTGCGAGCAGTTGGTGAAGCCCGGCCAGCAGCAGGTCGGCCTCGAGCTCCATCCCAGTTATCCAGGCGACCCGTGCTCCGTGCCCGCGAGCTGTCCGGGCGGCGGCGCGCAGGAGCGTCGTCTTGCCGATGCCCGCCTGGCCGACGAGA
Organism: Solirubrobacterales bacterium; assembly: GCA_015655225.1. Taxonomy (GTDB): domain Bacteria; phylum Actinomycetota; class Thermoleophilia; order Solirubrobacterales; family Solirubrobacteraceae; genus Conexibacter. The sequence goes on from JAATFK010000020.1 coordinate 1,767, forward strand.
GCGAGGGTCGTGGAGCTAGCCCGGAGGTCACCGACGAACGCGTCGAGCGTCGCGATCTCCCCCTCGCGTTCGATGAGGCCGTGGCTGCTGTCGCTCTCGTGTCGCTCGTTGATGGCCAAGGCCTCCATCGGTCCGGAGGAGTTGTCGCACAGGATGGAGCGATTGCCAAGCAGCGATCACCGACGAGAGTCACATGACCCATGCATCGTCGGCGACGTCGACTCGATACTGCGGATCGTGTAGTGAAACCAACGACAAGGAGCACAAGCATGTCTGGACCGCAGACTGGCAAGGTCGCGATCGTCACGGGGGGAACCGCCAACCTCGGCAAGCTGTTCGCGGAGGCGTTGGCGGCGGATGGCGCGAACCTCGTCGTCCATTACAACTCTCCCAGCCGCAGAGAGGAGGCCGCGCAGGCGGTCGGCGAGCTCGAGGCGCTCGGGGTCGAGGCGATCTCCCACCAGGGCGACCTGACGCAGGTCGCGGCGATCACGGAGCTGGTCGACGCGACGATCGAGCGCTTCGGCCACTGGGACATCCTGGTCAACACCTCAGGCCTGATCATCCGCAAGCCGCTGGTGGAGACGAGCGAGGAGGACTACGACCGGTCTTTCGCGATCAACGCTAAGACCCCGTACTTCTTCATGCGCGAGGCGTACAACAAGATGGCCGACAACGGGCGCATCATCAACATGGTCACCACCCAGGTCGCGGTCACAGCTGCCACGTACTCCGCCTACGCTGGCAGCAAGGTACCGGTCGAGCATTTCACCAAGGCCTTCTCCAAGGAGATCGGGCCGCGCGGCGTCACCGTCAACTGCATCGCCCCAGGTCCCCAGAAGACCAGCTTCTTCTACAACGCGGAGACACCGGAGACGATCGCGTGGCTCTCGGGCATGACGATCAGCGGCGATCTCGGCGATCCGGTCGACGTCGTGCCGGTGATGCGATTCCTCGCCGCGCCCGAGACGCGGTGGGTGACCGCGCAGACGGTGTACGTCAACGGCGGGATGATCTCCCCCATCAACTGAGGACCCACATGTCCAAGATCATCGTGGTCACGGGGGCGTCCAGCGGATTCGGCGCTCTCACCGTGCGCGCGCTCGGTCGGGACGGTCACGCCGTCTACGCGGGGATGCGCGACACCGCGGGGCACAACGCCGGCGCCGTCGCTGGGCTCGAGGCCTTCCGGGACGCCAACGCCGTCGACGTCCAAGCGATCGAGATGGACGTCGGCGACGAGGCGGCCGTCGACGACGCGATCCAGGCGATCGTCGAGCAGCGGGGCCGGCTCGACGTCGTGATCCACAACGCCGGGCACATGGTCCTCGGACCTGCGGAGGCGTTCACCCCCGAGCAGCTCGCCGTGATCTATGACGTCAACGTCCTCTCGACGCAGCGCGTCAACCGCGCCGCGCTCCCGCACCTGCGCGCTCAGCGGGACGGCCTCGTCATCTGGGTCGGGTCGAGCAGCTCCCGGGGCGGGACGCCGCCGTACCTGGCGCCGTACTTCGCCGCGAAGGCCGCAGAGGATGCTCTCGCGGTGAGCTATGCGGCAGAGCTGGCACGCTTCGGGATCGAGACGACGATCGTCGTGCCCGGCTCTTTCACATCCGGGACGAACCACTACGCCCACGCCGGCCATCCGGCCGACGGACCGATCGTCGCCGAATACGACGCGCTTTACGGCGGGATGATGGACCAGATCCAGGAGCGCATGACGGCGCTTGAGCCGGCCGACGCGGACCCCGACGGCGTGGCGCAGGCAATCGCGCGCGTCGTGACGGCGCCGAAGGGGGAGCGCCCGTTCCGCGTCCACTACGACCCCTCCCACGACGGTGCCGAGGAGGTGTTCGACCTCGGTGACCGGATTCGGCGGGAGTTCTTCGCGCGCGTGGGGCTCGACGACCTGCTGGCGCCCGCGAGCCAGCCGAGTGCGGGCTGACGCCGGGCGCTCGAACGCGGGGGCGGTCGCAATGCGAGCTATCTGGTTGTACGAGTTCGGGGGGCCCGAGGTGCTGACGGTGGGCGACGCCGCTGAGCCCATCGCCGGCCCCGGTCAGGTCCTCGTCGAGGCCGCGTTCGTCAACGTCTCCTTCTCCGAGACAGCATTCCGGGCGACCGGGCGCGGACCGTTCCCCGGCGCGCCGCCGCTGATCCCCGGATACGGCGCCGGCGGGGTGGTCGTGTCCGTCGGGGCAGGCGTCGAGCCGGCTCTTGCCGGACAGCGGGTCGTCGGCGGGACCCGTGGACGCGGCGCCTACGCCGAGCGCGTCGCCCTCGACGCCGCCGGCGTCGTGCCCGTGCCCGATGGGCTCGAGCTCGACAGCGCGGTCGCCCTCTTTGGGGACGGCCGCACGGCGACGAGCCTCGTCCGCACCGCCGCTGTGCGGCGCGGCGAGCGAGTGCTGGTCGAGGCGGCGGCCGGGGGCGTTGGCACCCTGCTCGTGCAGCTCGCCCGCGCTGCCGGCGCGACGGTGCTCGCCGCCGCGAGCGGCGGGCGCAAGCTCGCTCTCGCCCGGGAGCTCGGCGCCGACATCGCGGTCGACTACCGGGTTCCAGGCTGGACCGAGCAGGCCGGCGCGGTCGACGTCGTCTTCGACAGCGTCGGTGGCGATGTCGCGCGCGGCGCCTTCGGGCTCCTGCGGACAGGCGGGCGGATGGTCAGCTTCGGCCGTGCGAGCGGTCACGACGCCGAGCTTGACCAGGCAGCGGCGCGAGCTGCGGGAATCGCGCTTCTCTCCATGAGCATGCCGACACCCGAGGAGTTTCACGCCGACGTCGAATACGCGCTTGGCGAAGGCGCCGCCGGCCGTCTCCGCGCCGTGATCGGGCAGCGCTTCCCGTTCGAGCGCGTCGCCGATGCGCATGCGGCGATCGAGGCCCGGGAGACCGTAGGACGCACGTTGCTCGAGCTCCCATGAGGCGCTCTCCGCTCAGGCGACGGAGGGGGCGACCTGATCGTGCGTGTCGTCGTGGTCGGTCGAGATGCTCAGCTCGTGCCAGGTTGCCATCTCGCGCGCGGCGAGATCGAGCTTCGCCTGCACGCGCGCGACGCAATCGGCGCCGAGCTGGAGGTTGGACGGGCTTGAGCGGCGTATGCCCGGTCTGATCCGAGCTGCGTCGGATCGGGGGTACTCTTGCGGAAGTCATGGCTACCGCGCGTAGGATCAGCCTGCCGCTCGACGAGGAGTTGATCCGTCGCGCGCGCGAGCAGGACCAGAGCGCCGCCGCGAAGTCGGACCTGGAAGTGGTGGAGGACGCGTTCGCTGTCTTCCTCGGGCTGCGTGCGCTTGACGAGTCGCGGGCTCAGGGCGCGCTCGAACCTGATGAGGCGGATCGTCTCGCGGTCGATGAAGTTCGCGCCTTTCGTCGCGCGCGGCGCCGCCAGGCGTGACGCGCGCCGTCGTCGATCCCAGCGTCTTCGTCTCGGCGTTCCTGGCCGGCCTGACGCCGGTCCCGGCCGGGTGGAGCGAGCAGCGCTTCACGCTCGTCGTCTCGCGGCTGCTGTTGGAGGAGCTCGCTGGCGTCCTTGGCCGCCCGATGTTCGAGCGCTGGGCGAGCAACGGCCGCGCGACCTCCTACGTCGCCGGCATCACCGCCCGCAGTGAGCACCGCCCCAATCCGGCTGCCGCGCAGCCGAGCGTCCGCGATCCCGACGACGACTATCTCGTCGCGCTCGCGCGTGCGGAGAAAGTCGACGTGCTGGTGTCGCTGACCGCGATCTGCTCGACGCGAGACTCGGCGACCTCGTGGTCGAGGACCCGGCGACCTTCGTCGCGCGACTCACCCGACCGCACGGCTGAAACACTCGCACAGCGCTCCAGGCGCCGCTGGGAAACCTGCGGTCTGATCCTCAGACTCAGCGGACGGTCCAATGACGCGTGCGGGCGGCTGATGATCCTCGTTCCGCCCCACCGGCGGCGGGACGCGGTGGCGGCGGCGATCATCGCCGTTGGGGTCTGTGCGCTGTTGTGCGAGCGCTTCGTGGAGCTCGCCGAGGGTGAGGGGGAGGTCGATGCCGCATGACCCGTCATGGAGGAGACGAACGGGTGAGTGTCGGCGCGGTCACCAGTGTGATCGGAGAGTCGCGCCGAGGGCGAGCGCTCGCCCGTGCGGCGCGCCGTTACCGCCGCGACGGCGCGGGTGTATGTCGCGCCGGAGGTAGCTGACTCGGCCGGGGGGTGGTCGCGATGGCGATCGTGGTCGACGGTGTGGAGACGACGGAGTTGCGGCGGGCGTTGTTGGACGACCTGCAGGGATTTTCTGGTCGATCGACTGGCTGGGCGCCCGTGGCGGTTGCGGTGGATATGCGGCGATATCGGCCGCCTTCCGCACTTAAGACCGCAAGTGCGGTTCTGGCGCGCTCCCGGTGACCGTCAGATGACGGCATGAGATTAGATCACTCGATGCTGGTGGTCAAGCTGGTCCAATCTCTGGCCGGCCAGTGCGGCAGTGCCGGGCCTGCTGACGGGGAGAGGTTGGACAACGCCTACATACTTAGGGTACCCTAATGCAATGGACATGACCGACCAGCCCGGCGCGCTGCGGTTCCTCGAGCGATGGGTGCGCCGTGCCGTGGTCGAGCGCGTCGAGGACGTCACGCGCCGGATGCGGCGGGTGACGCTCGCCGGCGAGGAGCTGGCCGGTCTCGCGTGGGCGCCCGGCCAGCAGGTGCGCGTCCTGTTCAGAGACCCGACGCACGTGCGCTTCTGGTTGTCGCCACGGGAGTTCGGGGACGCGAGCCGCACCTACTCGTTGTCGAGCTACGACCCCGACGCGGGGCGCTACGAGCTGATCATGCTCGCCCACGACGGCGGCGGCCCGGGCGCGCGGTGGGCCCGCGACGTCCGCGTCGGCGACCGGATCGCGGTCGGTGCGCCCGAGGGCAAGTTCCTCGCCCGTGTGCCGAGCCCGTATCACCTGTTCGTGGGTGAGGAGACCGCCGCCGTCTGCTTCGGCGCGATGCTGCGGGCGCTTCCCGCCGACGAGCGCGTGCTCGGGGCGGTGCAGGCCGACACGCCCGAGGATCACCTCGCCCTCCCGCGCGGCGAGGACCTGCTGCGCGTCGAGCGCGACGGGGCGAGCGCGTCGCCGTCGACGGCGTTGGTCGACGCGGTCCGCTCGCTCGTCTTGCCCGAGGAGCCCGGCACCGCCTACCTCGCCGGGGAGGCCAAGACGATCCAAGCGGTCCGGCGGCAGCTGCTCGACGAGCGCGGGTGGACCCGTGCGTCGATCCTCACGAAGCCGTTCTGGACGCCCGGCAAGCGAGGCCTCGAGTAGGGCGCTCGCCCGCCGCGCGCGCTCAGTTCGACGGCGCCGGCTCCGTCGCGCCCAGCATGTCGCGCACGACGGCGCGGAGCTGCTCGGCGAGCTCGTCGATCGGCACGTCGCCGAACAGCCCCTCGCCGGTGGCGAGGACCCCCACGACGGCGCCGAGCGAGCCCATCATCCGCACGCGCTGGTCGAGCGGGATGGCGGGGCTCTGCAGGATGCGGCGGAACAGCTGTCCCGCGTCTTCGTTCTCGGCCTGGTTGCGCTCGTCGTCGAGAACTTGCTCGACGGCGTTGTGGTTGCGCTGGTGCAGAAGGACGAGGTCGCGGTTGGCGATCACCTGGTCGATCAGGCGGTCGATCAGTCCCGGCCAGGCGTCCACCCGCTGACCGTCGTCGAGGCGCTCGAGCTCCTCCAGCGCCTCGCGTCCGAGCGCGTGCAGGCGCAGGTGAAGCTCCAGGAGGATGTCCTGCTTGCGCTCGAAGTGGTAATAGAGCGCCGCTTTCGTCGTGCCGAGTCGCGTGGCGATGTCGCGCAGCGAGGTCTTCTCATAGCCCTGCTCGACGAACAGCGCGAGCGCGATGTCGAGGATCCGCTCCCGCGTCGACGGCTCCGGCTGCGCGCCGTCCGCGGTCGTGCTCGCCTGTGGCATGCCACGCAGTCTACTTGCCGGCCGACAAGTGGTGGTACATTGCCTCGCCTCAGCCCTGACTTGCCGACCGGTAAGGAGATCCATGAACGACCTGATGATCGAAGCGCACGGCCTCGGGAAGCGCTTCGGCGAGACCGTCGCGTTGGACGGGATCGACCTGGAGGTGCCGACGGGCGCGATCCTGGGCGTGCTGGGACCGAACGGCGCGGGCAAGTCCACGGCGGTGCGGATCCTCACCACGCTCGCCACGCCGGACGCCGGCTGGGCCCGCGTCGCCGGCCACGACGTGGTCCGCGAGGCGCGCGCGGTGCAGCGCAAGATCGGGGTGACCGCGCAGGACGCCACGATCGACGAGGTCCTGACCGGCCGCCAGAACCTCGTGATGGTCGGACGTCTCGGCGGCCTGCGCCGGGGGGACGCCCGGGCGCGCGCGGTCGAGCTCCTCGATCGCTTCGACCTCACCGACGCGGCCGACCGTGTCCTGAAGGGCTACTCGGGCGGGATGCGCCGGCGCCTCGACCTCGCCGCCGGCCTGATGACGCGGCCGCCCGTGCTGTTCCTCGACGAGCCGACCACCGGCCTCGACCCGATCAGCCGGGCGCGGATGTGGGGCGTGATCCGCGAGCTGATCGCCGACGGCGTCACCCTGCTGCTGACGACGCAGTACCTCGACGAGGCCGACGAGCTCGCCGACCGGATCGTCGTGATCGACCACGGCCACGTGATCGCCAACGGCACCGCGGCCGACCTGAAGGCGCAGACCGGCGGGGCGCGCCTGGAGGTCACGCTCAGCGAGCCCCATCCGGCCGCCGCGGCGACGCTCGACCCCTTCGTCGCTGGTGCGGTGCACGTCAGCCACGACGGACGGCGCCTGCGCGCGCCGGTCCGCAGCGCCGGTGGGCTGGCGACCACGATCGTCCGCGCACTCGACGGCGCCGGCATCACCGTCGACGACGTCGAGGTCCACCAGCCCTCCCTCGACGACGTCTTCTTCGCCCTCACGGGCACCCCCGTCGAGGGCGATCCCGCCGCACCGGCGGCACCCGACGCAGACCTGGAGGTCACCCCCCGATGAGCACCGCCACCGCTGCTCCGCTCTCCCCGGCCCCGGACGCCACCCGGTCGTTCGGGCTGGTACAGAAGCTCCGCGAGGTCGTGGTGCTGACCGGACGCAACTTCGTCCACATCGCCCGCGAGCCGTTGCAGCTCTCCGACGTCACGATCCAGCCGGTCCTGTTCACGCTGCTGTTCGTCTACGTGCTCGGGGCTGGTGTCGTGCTGGCCGGCGGCGGCAGCTACAAGGACTTCGCGATCCCGGGGCTGCTCGCCCTGAACCTCACCACCTCGGCGATCGGCACCGCGGTCGGCCTCAGCACGGATCTGCGCAGCGGCGTGATCGATCGCTTCCGGACGCTGCCGATGTGGCGACCCGTCGTCCTCGTCGCGCGCTCGCTGACCGACGTGCTGACCGCGATCATCTGCACCGCCTTCGTGATCGGAACCGGCCTGGTGATCGGCTGGCGACCCGACAGCACCGCGGGCGACGTGATCGCGGGCGTGGCGATCTTCCTGTTCTTCAACTACGCGCTGTCCTGGGTCTGCGCCTGCATCGGCATGGTCAGCGATGACCCCGAGACCGCGCAGGGCCTCGGCCTGGTGGTCCTGTTTCCGCTCGCGATCGTCTCCAACGCGCTGGTCCCCACCGCGCACATGCCCGCGGTGCTGAGGGCGATCGCCGACTGGAACCCCGTCAGCGCGGTCACCGCGGCCTGCCGTCACCTGTTCGGCAACCCCAACCCCTCGGCGAGCATCCACGCCTGGCCGATGCAGCACCCGGTGCTCGCCGCGCTGCTCTGGTCCGTCGCGCTGGTGGCGATCTTCGCTCCCCTGGCGACGCTGCTGTACCGCCGCCGCACGACCGACTGATCTCGCGGCCCGTGGCTCCCGCGCGACACAGAATGACCGGTTCGACCGCTCGGTTTCGCTTACGGTCGCTCGATGAGCACTGATGCGGACGACCTGACTCCCGCGATGCAGCGGTACCTGATGGCGATCGTCGACGTGCGGCGTGACGCGAGCGTGACGACGGGCGAGATCGCGCGGGAGCTGGGCTGCTCGCCGCCGAGCGTCTCCGAGATGCTGCACCGGCTCGAGGAGGCCGGTCACCTGGTGCGGCACGGCGCGCTGCGCCGCGGCGGGTGGCGGCTGACGACCCGTGGCTGGTCGCAGGTCGCGGCGATCCGTCGCCGGCAGAGCGTGCTCGAGCTGTTCCTGCGCAGCTGCCTGCGAATGGATGCCGCCGAGGCGGTTCACGAGGCCGCGCAGCTCGGTCCCTCGGTCTCGAGGGCGCTGGAGCGCCGTCTCTGTGACGCGGTCTGGCCGGTCGGGCGGCCGTGCGGCGCGACGGCGGGGACGGGGGATGACCCGACGGCCGTGCTGGTTGGCCGATTCGCGACACAGACTGACCGATCGGCGTCCCCGTCGCTGCCTACGCTAGGGACTTAGGGCACCCTAATCGCCGACTGGCGAGGCGGGTGCGTGTCCCCACCGAGCCGACGAGGAGCCGCCGATGACGATCTACGCGAGACGAACCCGCCACCGAGGCGGGGCGCTGCTCGCGGTCGCCGTCGCGGTGGCGCTCGGGCTGCTCGCCGCGGGTGCGGCGGCGGTGCCGCCCGGCGGGGCCGAGCCGTCGCACAACGGCGCGAAGGTCACGCTCGGCAGCACGAAGGCCGGACCCGGCGGTCGGATCCGGGCCTCGGGGACGAGGTTCCCGGCGTCCAAGAGCGTGTCGGTCAAGCTCGACGACGACCGGGTCGGCGTGATCGGCGTGCTGAAGGTCAACGCGAGCGGTCGCTTCAGCGGCGTGCTGACGATCCCCTCGAACGTCGCGCGCGTGCTCAAGCCCGGGCGCCACTGGCTGCGGTTCCTCGCGCCCGCCTCGTCCAAGAACCACCAGTCGAACACCAGCGTGAAGACCTTCTTCACGCTGACGCGCTGACGCCCGCGCGGCAAGGAGCGATCCCCGTGCCGATGAGCAGCAGCAGCAGCCCGGCGTCGACCGTCAGCGTCCGGACGGTCGTGGCGCTGGCCCTCGCGTGCCTCATGACGCTCGTGACCGCCGCCTCCGCCGTGGCCGATCCGGTGACCTACCCCGATCCCGCGGGCAGCGACCGCACGATCACGCTCGACGCCGCCACGTACGCGCCGGGCGCGACGGTCGCCGTCAGCGGCACGGGCTTCCTGGGGACCGACGGCCAGGGCGGGGTGGTGGTCGTCGTCAAGCCCGACGACGACGGCTTCGCCGCCGCCGGCTTCGGCGGCACGGACGCGACCGCGGCGGTCTCTGGTCATCCGGCGTTCAGCTCGGAGGCCGACGGCAGCTTCGCCGGCTGGGTGACCCTGCCAAGCGATCTCGCGACGACCGGCCCGGGCACCGGCGCGTACGCCGGCCAGCACTTCCTGCGCTTCCTCGCCGGCAGCCTGGGCAACCCGGGCCCGAGCCTCTCGCTCCAGGCGTGGTTCGGCGTCGCCGCGCCGGCACCGCCCCCCGCGGCGGTCTCGGCGACGCTCGCGGATATGGCCGTCGCCGCCGGCGGGACGCTCTCGTTCTCCTTCACCGGCTTCGTGCAGAGCGCCGGCGGCGGCCAGCACGTCGGGCTCAAGCTCGACGACGGCGCGATCGTCGGCTGCGTCCCGGCGAACGCCGACGGCAGCGGCTCGGGCGCGGTCGCGGTCCCCGCGACGCTCGCGCCGGGCGTCCACACGCTGCGGCTCCTCGGCGGCACCGCCTGCGTCTCGATCGGCGACGGCGGCAGCCTCAGCGAGGGCCCGGCGCACAACGCCCTCGTGTCGTTCACGGTGACCGCGCCGGCAGCGCAGCCGCAGCCGCAGCCGGCACCTCAGCCGCCGGTCGCGTCGCCGGCGCCGACGAAGCCGGCAACACCGGCGACGCCCGTCCCCTACGCGACCCTCGCGACCGGATCGAAGCCGCTGACCGCGCGGGCGACGGGCGTCTCGCTGAAGCTCACCGGCCACGGTGCGCGCGGGACGGTGCACGTCACGGTCACGACCGCGCGCAAGGTGCGCCTGCGCAGCGGCAGAGGCAGAGCCGCGATCGTCACGGTCGCCAGAGCGCGCTCCGTCACGCTCGCGGCGGGCGCGACGCGCACGGTCAGACTCACGCTGACCCGCGACGGCCGGCTGCTGCTCGCGCGCGTCGCCCACGTGCAGGTGCGCGTCCGCCTCGCCGGCGGCAAGACGGTCGTCGAGACGCTCGCGCTCCGCCCCGCGCCGACCGCGAAGGCGAAGGCGAAGCGATGAGGCGCGCGGCGGCGGTGCTGCTCGCGGCGCTCGGGATCGCCACGCTCGCCGCCGGCGTGGCGAGCGCACTGCGCGCGCCCGACGATCCCGAGGGAGCGAGCGTGCAGATCGCCAGCGCCAGCGTCACGCCCGGCGGGACCGTCGCCTTCACCGGCAGCGGATTCATCGCGACCGGCGGCGGCGGGCAGGTCGTCACCGTCAAGCTCGACGACACGAGCGTGGCCGGCACCTTCACGGCTGACGCCGGCGGCACGATCTCGGGGACCGTCACGGCTCCGACCTCGACGGGCACGCACTGGCTGCGCTTCCTCGCCGGCTCCGGCGGACCGAGCGGCCAGGGCGGCGGCGCGCAGCCGCCCGCGCGCAGTCTGAGTGCCGACTTCACCGTCACGGCGGCGAGCTCGCCGCCCGCGACGACGACGAACCCGGCCCCGACGCCGACCACGCCGAGCGTCACGACGCCGACGCCGACGCCGTCGGGACCGAAGCCGAGCGTGGCAATCCGCTCACGCGCGCTGACCGCCCACGGCACGCGGCTGGACTTGCGGCTGCGATGCGCCGCCGGCGCGGCCTGCCGTGGCACGGCGACCGTGCGCAGCGCGCGGAAGGTCGTGCTCGGAGGTCATCGCCGCGTCGTGACGATCGCCCGCGGCGCCTACGGGCTGAAGGCGGGAGCGGACAAGGCGCTCTCCCTGGCGCTCACGCGCGACGGCCGTCGCCTGCTGGCAGCGCACGAGCGGGTCGGCGTGCGCGCCGCGGTCACCCTGCGCGGTTCGAAGTCGCTGTCGAAGACGCTCACGTTGACGCATGGCTGAGGACCAGCGCGAGGGGACGCGGCCGCGCGTCAAGCGCGTCCGGCACGTCCTGCGCGCCCGCCTGCTCGTCGTCCGCGACGTCGAGCGGCTGACGCCGAGCCTCGCACGGATCACGCTCACGGGGGACGGCCTGGAGGACTTCGACTCGCGCGCGCCCGACGACCACGTCAAGCTGCTGTTCGCCCCCGCCGGCGAGGAGCGGCCCTCGCTGCCGAGCTTCGCGCCCGGCACGGCGCGCTACCCCGAGGACGTCACGCCGCCGGTCGCGCGCGACTACACGCCGCGCCGCTTCGACGCCGCGCGCCGAGAGCTGACGATCGACTTCGTCCTGCATGGCGACGGGCCGGCGTCGGGCTGGGCCGCCAGGGCGGCGCCGGGGGCCGTCGTCGGTCAGGCCGGGCCGCGCGGCTCGCTGCTCGTCTCCGAGGGCTTCGACTGGTACCTCCTGGCCGGCGACGAGACCGCGCTGCCGGCGATCGCGCGCCGGCTCGAAGAGCTTTCCGCCGACGTGCGCGCGACCGCGATCATCGAGGTCGCCGATGCCGATCACGAGCTCGAGCTGCGGACCCGCGCTGATCTCCAGCTGTTCTGGTTGCACCGCAACGGCCGCCCGGCCGGGACGACCGACCTGCTCGAAGCCGCGGTCCGCCGCTGGCGCCCGCCGGCGGGCGACGGGTTCGCCTGGGTTGCCGCGGAGGCGACGGCCGCACGGGCGCTGCGCTCCTACCTGCGCGAGGAGCAGGGGCTCCCGCGCGAGTGGACGCGGATCACCGGCCACTGGCAGCTCGGCGTCGCCGAGCACCGCGACCCGCCCGAGCGTGGCTGAGGTCGCCGCGCGCTGGCGGGTCGGCGGCGTCCTCGCGCTGCTTGCGGCGCTCACGCTCGCGGGCTGCGGGTCTGGGTCCGGAGCGAGCCCCGGTGGCACCGCGCCGAGCGGAAGCGCGACGCGCACGATCACCGACGCGCAGGGCCGCCGCGTCACCGTGCCCGCGCATCCGACGCGCGTGCTGGCGCTGAGCGAGCCGACGCTCGACGGGGCGCTCGCGCTCGGCGTCGCCCCGGTCGGGACGACCGACGGACGTGGTCAGAGCGGCGTCTCGGCCTACCTCGCCGGCAGAGCGAAGGGGATTGCGACGATCGGGATCCTCGGCCAGCCCGACATCGAGCGCGTGCTGGAGCTCCACCCCGACCTGATCCTGACCGACGGCACCTCGATCCAGAGCGACGCGATCCTCGACAAGCTGCGCCACATCGCTCCGACCGTCTACGTCAGCAAGACCGGTCAGGACTGGAAGACGGCCTTTGCCGCGGAGGCGGACGTGCTCGGCGAGAAGGCACGGGGCACCGCGGTGCTCGGCGCCTTCGACCGGCGCGTCGCGGCCGTGCGCGGGCAGCTCGGCCCCAACACGAAGGCGACCGTCAGCGTCGTGCGCTGGTCCGGCGTCGGCCTCCCGGACGTGATTCCGGCAGGGCTCGCCGCCGGTCGCACGCTGACCGCGCTCGGCCTGCGGCGTCCCGGCACGCAGAGCCAGACGGGACCGGGCCACGCGGTCCCGATCAGCCTCGAGAACCTCGACCAGCTCGACGCCGACTGGATGTTCTTCGCCTCGCTCGGCGCCGGAGGCCCGAGCGGGGGCGCGAAGGCCGCCAGCGCCGGGGTCGCCGCGAGCAGACGCGCGCTCGCGCTCGCCCGCGGCACCCCCGGCTTCGAGAACCTGAACGTCGTCAAGGCCGGTCACGTCGAGGTGGTGGACGGGTCCGCGTGGACGAGCGCCGGCGGTCCGCTCGCCGAGGGGATCGTGCTCGACGACGTCCAGCGCGCAATGGCCGGTAGGGCGAGATGAGCGACCGCGTCCCCGCTCCGCGCCCGCCGAAGACGCCGAAGTCGCCCCCCGAGCCGGCGGTCTCCGACGTGCTGCGCGCACTGCGCGACGAGCTCGGGCAGGGACGA
>JAATFK010000033.1 GCA_015655225.1 Solirubrobacterales bacterium
GACGATCACCTCGTCGAACGACAGCGCGAAGGCGAGCATGCCGCCGGCGAGCAGCGCGGTGCCGACGTTCGGCAGCACGACGTGGCGGAAGGTCTGGAAGCTGTCGGCGCCGAGATCCATGGAGGCCTCGACCAGCGAGCCGGACAGCCGCCTGAGCCTCGCGACCGCGTTGTTGTAGACCACGACGATGCAGAAGGTGGCGTGACACACAACGATCGTCCAGAACGAGAACGGGATGTCGAAGGTCGCGAACGCCGAGCGCAGCGCGATGCCGGTGATGATGCCGGGCAGCGCGATCGGCAGGATGACCAGCAGCGAGACCGCGTCGCGCCCGAAGAACCGGCTGCGGGAGACCGCCATCGCCGTCAGCGTGCCGAGGACGAGCGCGAGGATGGTGGCGACCGCTGCGACCCGGACGGAGAGCGTGAGCGCGGCCCAGACGTCCGGCCGGTCCCAGGTCACGCCGAACCATTTCAGCGTCAGCCCCGGCGGCGGCCAGACGAAGCTGCGCTCCTCGGTCGTGAAGGCGTAGACGAAGATGATCGCGAGCGGCGCCAGCAGGAACGCCAGCCCCGCGGCGGCGGCGATCTTGACGGCGAGCGAGCCCTCAGAGCGCATAGTGCTTCTCCGCCGACACGCCGTCATGCCCGGCCTCCTGGCCGGGCGTCCACGACTCAAGCGCAGGGCTCGACGTCCAAGTCGTGGATACCCGGCTTCGCCGGGCATGACGCAGTGGAAGCCGGAAGGCTGGATTCTCAGAGCGCATCGAAGGCTCCGAGCTTGCGGGCGATGGCGAGGTAGACGCCCATGATGACGATCGGCACGACGGTGAAGGCGGCGGCGAGCGGGATGTTGCCGGCCGTCCCCTGCTGCACGTAGACCGCCTGCCCGATGAAGTAGCGGCCCGATCCGATCACCTGCGGGATGATGTAGTCGCCGAGCGTCAGCGAGAAGGTGAAGATCGAGCCCGCGACGATCCCCGGCGCCGCGAGCGGGAGGATGACGTGGCGGAAGGTCGCCCAGGGCGTCGCCCCGAGGTCGGAGGAGGCGTTGATCAGATTGCCGGGCACGCGCTCGAGCGCCGCCTGCGTCGGCAGGATCATGTAGGGCAGCCAGATGTAGAGGAAGACGAGGAAGGTCCCGATGTAGCTCGTCGACAGCGAGCCGCCGCCGATTCCGGGGAGCGCGAGCAGGCCGTCGAGCACGAAGCCGAGGCCGAGCTTGCCGAAGGTCCAGGTGAGGATGCCCTCCCGGGCGAGGATCAGCTTCCAGGCGTAGACCTTGACGAGATAGCTCGACCACAGCGGCAGCATGACCGCGATGTAGAACGCCGCTTTCCACGCTCCGCGCGCGTAGCGGGCGGCGACGTAGGCCATCGGAAAGCCGACGACCGCGCTCGCCACGCTCACCGCCGCCGCCATCAGCACGGTGCGCTTGATGATCTCGAAATTCGAGGGCTGCAGCAGCTCGGCGTAGGTCGAGAGCGTGTAGTCCTCGACGACGAGGCCCGAAAACTCCTCGAGCGAGAAGAAGCTCTGGCGGAGCAGCGTCGCGAGCGAGCCGAGATAGACGACCGCGAGCCACAGCAGCGCGGGCGCGAGCAGCAGCGCGACGACGAGGCCCGGGCGGCGCCAAAGGCCGTCGGCGAGCCGCGCGCAAGCGGACTGAGGCGGCGGCGCGATGATCTCGGTCGCGACGCTCACGCCGGCCCGTCCATGAAGTGCAGCGCGCTGCGGTCGAACGCGATCGCGACCCTGCCGTCGTCGGCCGGCTGGAACGAGCCGGCCGGAACGATCGCGTGCAGCGCGATCCCGTCGAGGGCGACGGCGAAGCGGGTCGTCGCGCCGAGATAGCTCTGCGCGGTCACGCGGCCGACGAGCTTCGGGTTCGCGTCGCCGGGCTCGGTCACGCGCACCTGCTCGGGGCGAAGGCTCGCCCAGCGCTTCTCGCCTGCGACCGCCTCGACGAAGTCCGGAGGCAGGATGTTCGACGAGCCGACGAAGTCGGCGACGAACGGGCTCGCCGGGCGGCGGTAGACCTCCTCCGGCGCGCCGACCTGGATGACCTTGCCGGCGTTGAACACGGCGATGCGGTCGGCCATCGACAGCGCTTCGCTCTGGTCATGGGTCACGAACACGAAGGTGATCCCGAGCCGGCGCTGCAGGCTCTTCAGCTCCTCCTGCATGTTCTCGCGCAGCTTGAGGTCGAGCGCGCCGAGCGGCTCGTCCAGCAGCAGCACCTTGGGCCGGTTGATGATGGCGCGGGCGAGCGCGACGCGCTGCCGCTGGCCGCCGGACAGCTCCGCGGGCCTGCGGGCGCCGTAGCCGGGCAGCCGCACCATCTCCAGCGCCTCTTCAGCCTGCCTGGCGCGCTCGGCCTTCGGGACCTTCCGCAGCATCAGCGAATAGGCGACGTTGTCCGCGACGCTCATGTGCGGGAACAGCGCGTAGTCCTGGAACACCGTGTTGACGTTGCGCCGGTAGGGCGGCACGCCGGTCGCGTTCTCGCCGAAGATGCGGACCTCGCCGCTGGTCGGCTGCTCGAAGCCGGCGATCACGCGCAGGCACGTCGTCTTGCCCGAGCCGGATGGCCCGAGCATCGCGAAGAACTCGCCTTCGACGATCTCGAGATCGACCTCGTCCATCGCGCGCGTCAGCCCGAAATGCCGGGAGACGCGGCTGAGCGAGACTGCTGGCCGTTCGCTCATGACGTTCTTTCGGATTCAGAGGGGTGGAGGGCGACGTGACGCCCCCTTCGTCATTCCGGCCGAAGCGCCGGAATCCAGACGCGCGACCTAAGCCAGGTTCGGCTCCTGCAGCGCGTCTGGATCCCGGGACAAGCCCGGGATGACGGCGTTGAGGCTACTCGCGAGAAGAAGTCGGGCTCTGAGCCTACTTCCCCATCACCGCGATGTAGTCCGACACCCACTTCGAGTACGGCACGCAGGTCCCGTCCGCGCATTTCGC
>JAATFK010000593.1 GCA_015655225.1 Solirubrobacterales bacterium
GCCGGCACCATAGATACCGTCGTGCTAGTGAGCGGCGACATGCAGGGCCGGTGGCAGGGCACACGCAGCGACGCCACCTACTTCCTCAACGATGTACTCGAACACGGCACCGAGGGCTGCAACTACCTGCTCGCGGTCGACGTCGAGATGAACACCGTCGACGGCTACGCGATGGCCTCGTGGGAGCGCGGCTACGGCGACTTCGTGATGCGGCCCGACCTCTCGACGCTGCGGCCGGTGCCGTGGCAGGAGGCGACCGTCGTCTGCCTGGCCGACCTCGTGTGGCCCGACGGGGCGGACGTCGTCGCCTCGCCGCGGCAGATCCTGGCCCGCCAGCTCGCGCGGCTGGAGGAGCGCGGCTGGATCGCGAACGCGTCCACCGAGCTGGAGTTCCTCGTCTTCCGCGAGAGCTACGAGAGCGCGCAGGCCAAGCGCTACCGCGACCTGCGCCCGGCGAACCTCTACAACGTCGACTACTCGCTGCTCGGGACCGCGCGCGTCGAGCCGCTGATCCGCCGCATCCGGCTTGCGATGGAGGGCGCCGGGATGCGCGTCGAGGACTCGAAGGGCGAGTGCAACCTCGGCCAGCACGAGATCAACTTCCACTGGGCCGACGCGCTCACGACCGCCGACGAGCACTCGATCTACAAGAACGGCGCGAAGGAGATCGCCTCCCAGGAGGAGATGGCGATCAGCTTCATGGCGAAGTACGACGAGCGCGAGGGCAACTCGTGCCACATCCACTTCTCGCTCGCCGACGCGGACGGTCCGCTGTTCGCGCGCGAGCGCGCAACCTTCGACGCGTTCCTCGCCGGTCAGCTCGCCTGCCTGCGGGAGCTGACGCTGATGTTCGCCCCGCACGTCAACTCCTACAAGCGCTACGCCTCCGGCAGCTTCGCGCCGACGAGCATCGTCTGGGGCGTCGACAACCGCACCTGCGCGCTGCGCGTCGTCGGCCACGGCGCCGGCCTGCGCTTCGAGAACCGCGACGGCGGCGCCGACCTCAATGCGTACCTCGCGCTCGCCGCGACGATCGCGGCCGGCCTGCACGGCGTCGAGCAGGGGCTGGAGCCGGGGGAGCCGTTCGAGGGCAACGCCTACCTCGCGCCCGACGTGCCGCGGCTGCCGAGCAGCCTCGCACAGGCGCGCGAGCTGTTCGCCTCCAGCGAGGTCGCGCGCGCGGCGTTCGGCGAGGAGGTCGTCGCGCACTACCTCAACAGCGCCGACGTCGAGCTGGCCGCCTTCGGCTCGGCCGTCACCGACTGGGAGCGCGTGCGGGGATTCGAGCGGCTGTGAGCTTGACGGGCGCGCGTCCGATCGCCCCGCCGGAGACGGCGCTGTTCGCGCCCGTCAGCTCGAAGACGGCATTCGAGGAGACGGTCGAGCGGCTCGGCACCGCGATCAAGCTCGGGCTGCTGCCAGCCGGGACCCGCCTGCCGGCCGAACGGGAGCTGTGCCAGCGGCTCGGGATCGCGCGCTCGACGCTGCGCCAGGCGCTCCTCGCACTGGCCGAGAGCGGCTACCTGCACGCGCGCCGCGGCCGTGGCGGCGGCACGTTCGTCGCCGATCCGCAGCCGCCCGCGCAGGCGCCGTCGGAGGCGCTGCTGGCGGAGTGGCGCGACGTCTGCGACCAGCGGCTCGCGACCGAGCTGGGCGTCGTCCTGCTCGCGGCCGAGCGCGCGACCCCGGCCCAGTTGGAGCCGCTGGAGGCGCTGGTGCGGGAGATGGACGACGCGGTCGAGGACTTTCCCGCCTACCGCCGCGCGGACGTGCGCCTGCACGTCGGGCTCGCGGAGGCGACCGGGAGCACGCGCCTGCTGGCCGCCTCGACCGAGGCGCAGGGGCTGCGCAGCGACCTGATCTCTCACATCGCCCACCCGCCGAACGTGCTGGCCGCCTCGAACGAACAGCACCGCAAGCTGCTGAGGGCGATCCGGCGCCACGACGGACCCCGCGCGACGCGCCTGATCGCGGAGCACGTGCGCGGCACCGAGCACATCGTCGCGGGCCTGCTGCCGCACGGCTGAAACCGAGCCGAAACGCGCCACCCCTTGACGGGCGTCCTCCCGTTCGCTTACGGTGTCTTTAGGCAGGACGACCAGACCTTTAGGGCCCGCCCCGCGAACTGGGAGACTCAGCATGGCCGCCAGTGACTCGACGCTGTCGCGCGACGAGCAGACGCTCGCCGACCTTGGGTACAGACAGGAGCTGAGACGGGGCTGGAGCGGCTTCTCCAACTTCGCGATCTCGTTCTCGATCATCTCGGTCCTCGCCGGCTGCTTCACGACCTACTACCAGGCGTGGAACAACGGCGGTCCGATCGCGATCTCGATCGCATGGCCGATCATCAGCGCGCTGATCCTCTGCGTCGCGTTCTCGATGGCGGAGCTGGCGTCGGCGTATCCGACGGCTGGCGGGATCTACTACTGGGCCTCGAGACTCGGCGGCCCGGCGTGGGGCTGGTTCACCGGCTGGTTCAACCTGATCGGGCTCGTCGCGGTCGTCGCCTCCGTCGACTACGCGGCGGCGACGTTCGCCCAGGCGCTGCTGTCCTACTACGACGCCCACTTCATCTTCGACTGGACGACGTCGAACCACCAGCACATCCTCACCGAGACGTTCATCCTGTTCGCGCTCATCCTGACGCTGCACGCGGCGATCAACATCTTCTCCTCGCACCTCGTCTCGATGTTCAACATGGTCTCGGTGTGGTGGCACGTGATCGGCGTGACGATCATCATCGTGCTGCTGATCGTGGTGCCGAGTCACCATCAGAGCCTGTCGTTCGTCTTCAGCCACCGGATCAACAACTCGGGCTTCGGCCACGGGATGTTCTGGTTCTACATCCTGCCCGTCGGCTTCCTCTTGACGACGTACACCATCACCGGCTACGACGCCTCCGCGCACGTCTCGGAGGAGACGAACAACGCCGCCGAGATGGCGCCGAAGGGCGTCTGGCGCTCGGTCTTCTACTCGGCCGTGATCGGCTGGATCGTCCTGCTGGCGCTGACGTTCGCGGCGACGCACGTGAGAGAGATCAACGACGGCGGCGGCAGCGTGATCGTCCTGCTGCAGACGGCGCTCAGCTCCGCCGCCGCGAAGGCCGTCCTGCTGATCGCGACGATCGGCCAGCTGTTCTGCGGGATGGCGTGCGTGACGAGCGCCTCGCGCATGACCTACGCGTTCTCGCGCGACGGCGCCGTCCCCGGCCACAATCTCTGGCGCAGACTGGGCGCCAACAGAACGCCGACCTA
>JAATFK010000433.1 GCA_015655225.1 Solirubrobacterales bacterium
ATCGCGACGACCGCTCGCTCCGGCATGACCGCCAGCTCGCTGAGCCCGCCCATCGAGTACATCCAGACGGGCGCGCCGGCGGCGTCGAAGAGGCGGGTTCTGCCGTCGTAGAGGGTGCCGTTGAGGCGGTTGTGCGCGAAGAACGGCTCGCACAGCTCCTCGCGACCGGCGCGGCACATCGCGCACGCTCCGCAGGGCATGATGAAGGCGCCGGCGACGCGCTGACCGACGGCGACGTCGGTGACGCCGTCCCCCAGCTCGACGATGGTGCCCGCGATCTCGTGGCCCAGCACGCAGGGGAGAGGGAAGGGGATCGAGCCGTCGTGGACATGCAGATCCGTGTGGCAGACCCCGCACGCCGCCACGCGGACCAGCACCTCTCCCGGCGCGGGCCTCGGGTCCTCGAGCTCCTCGATCGCGAACGGGCCGCCGTGGGCACGGACGACGGCAGCTCTCACGACGGCCACCGAGGGCGGAGATCTCGCGGTGGCACGGCGTCATGTTCGCCGCCGTGCCGCGCCGCGGCAAGGGAGGTCTCCTCCGTGAGGCCGAGCTCTTCTTGGATGATCTCTCCATGGGTCGGCTGGCCGGGTCGGCGTAGCTTGCCCGCATGACCGCTCAGCACGATCCCGCCAAGACCCTCATCGTCGGACACTGGATCGACGGGGCTCCCCTCGAGCCCGCCGGGGCCCGGTGCCAGGACCTCGTCGATCCCGCGAGCGGGACGCGCCGCGGCGTCGTGGCCCTCGCCGACGTCTCCGTCGTCGACGAGGCCGTCCGGTCCGCCGCCGCCGCGTTCCCCTCGTGGAGCTCGCTCCCGCTCTCTCGTCGCGTCCCGATCATGCGGCGCTTCCGGACGGCGCTCGCGGAGCACACCGACGAGCTGGCGCGGATCATCGCGGCCGAGCACGGCAAGATGGTCGACGACGCGGCTGGGGAGATCGTCCGAGGGCTGGAGGTCGTCGACCTCGCCTGCTCGGCTCCCACGATGCTGAAGGGCGAGTACTCCGACCAGGTGGCGACCGGCATCGACACCTACTCGCTGCTCCAGCCGGTCGGCGTCTGCGCCGGCATCACGCCGTTCAACTTCCCCGCGATGGTCCCGCTGTGGATGTTCCCGATCGCGATCGCGTGCGGCAACACCTTCGTCCTGAAGCCGTCGGAGCGAGATCCCTCCGCGTCGCTGCTGCTCGCGCGGATCGCCGCCGACGCCGGACTGCCCCCGTGCGTCCTCAACGTCCTGCAAGGCGACGAGGTCGCCGTCAACCGGCTGCTCGACCATCCCGACGTCAAGGCCGTGAGCTTCGTCGGCTCGACCGCGGTCGCGTGTCACGTCTACGAGCGCGCGGCCGCCGCCGGCAAGCGCGTCCAGGCGCTCGGCGGGGCGAAGAACCATCTCGTCGTGCTGCCCGACGCGGACATCGCCCAGGCAGCCGACGCCGTCGTCTCCGCCGCCTTCGGCTCCGCCGGCCAGCGCTGCATGGCGGTGTCGGTCGTGGTCGCCGTCGGCACAGCCGCCGATCGCCTCGTGCCAGAGATCCGCGACCGCGTCGCGGCGCTCCGCGTCGGGCCCGCCTCCGATCCGGCCGCCGAGATGGGGCCGGTCATCACCCCGCAGGCGCGTGACCGCGTCGTCAGCCACATCGCCAGCGGCGAGGCCGCCGGAGCGGTCGTCGTGTTCGACGGCCGCGACACGGTCGTTCCCGGCCACGACGGCGGCAACTTCATCGGCCCGACGGTCCTCGACGGCGTCAGGTCCGGCATGGACGTCTACGACACCGAGGTCTTCGGTCCGCTGCTCGGGATCGTCCGGGTCGCGACGCTGGACGACGCGCTGGAGCTGATCGCGGCCAACGCCTACGGCAACGGGGTCTCGATCTTCACCCGCAGCGGCGGCGCGGCCCGGCGCTTCGTCCGCGAGGTCGAGGCCGGGATGGTCGGGATCAACGTCCCGATCCCCGTGCCGGTCGGCTTCTACAGCTTCGGCGGTTGGGGTGACTCGCTGTTCGGCGACACCCATGTCTACGGACCAGAGGGATTCCACTTCTACACGCGCAGCAAGGTCGTCACGTCTCGCTGGACGGACGAGACCAGCGGTGTCGATCTGGCGTTCCCGAACGGCTGAGGCGAGTTCGCCGCGGCCCGGTAGGCGGTCGAGCTGACGACTCCGCTCAAGTGGCTGTGACGATGCGGATGCTGATGCGTCGGGTCGGCCGTCCCGGGGCACGGACGACAACCACCGCTCGGGCGCCGCGGATGGACAGACGGCTGCGGAGCGTCAGTCGTTTGCCACGACCGGAGCCGACACTGAACTGCATGAGCGCGCTCGTGGCGGAGGAGGCTCTCAGCGTGAGATCTCCGGTGCAGTTCACCGTACCGCCGCAGAGCAGTCGCAGGGTGATCCGCGTCGCTGAGCGACGGACCGCCGGGCCGCTGACGGTCACCGCACCGGTGGCGTCTGCGCGCACGTGGGTGGCCACGATGGGTTGCGCGACCGGGGCCGTGGTGGGGGCGGGTGCGAGGGGCGTGGCGGCGGTCGGGTAGGGCGTTCGGCCGCCGGGTGTTTGGCCGAGGATCGCTTGGAGCGTGTAGTAGGTGTTGAGGCGTCCGCCGGTGGCGGTGGTGGTTTGGAGGGTGGGGCGTTGTTCGACGCCGGCGAGGATTGCTTGGCGTAGCTGGGCGGGTGTCGCGCTCGGGTCGAGGCTGAGCGCGAGGGCGGCGGTGGCG